>VAZS01000005.1 GCA_005884855.1 Alphaproteobacteria bacterium
TGAAAGCCGCGCTGACCTTGGCCTTGTCGGCGCCGCCGCCGACGTCGAGGAAGTTGGCGGGCGTCATGCCGTAAAGCTTGATGATGTCCATTGTTGCCATCGCAAGCCCCGCGCCATTGACCATGCAGCCGATGTTGCCGTCCAGGGTCACATAATTGAGATCGTATTTCGAGGCTTCGATCTCCTTCGGATCTTCCTCGGTCTCATCGCGCAGCACCAACACTTCGGGGTGACGAAAAAGCGCGTTGTCGTCGAACGCTACCTTGGCGTCGAGCACGCGCAGCTCGCCCTGTTTGGTAACGACCAGCGGATTGATCTCCAGCATCGCCATGTCCTTGGCGACGAACGCCGCGTAGAGCTGCGTCACCAGCCGTTCCGCCTGCTTGGCGAGATCGCCGGATAATTTCAGCGCTTTGGCAACCGTGCGGCCATGGTGGGCCATGATGCCTGTCGCGGGATCGACGGAGAAGGTCACGATCTTCTCCGGCGTGTTGTGCGCGACGTCTTCGATGTTGACCCCGCCTTCGGTCGAGACCACGAACGATACTTCGGAGGTTTCGCGGTTGACCAGGATCGAAAGATAGAACTCCTTGTCGATCTCGGAGCCTTCCTCGACGTAGAGCCTGTTGACCTGCTTGCCGTGTGGTCCGGTCTGAATCGTGACCAGCGTGGCCCCGAGCATTTGTCTGGCGTATTCGCTGACCTCGGCGACCGATTTGGCAATCCGCACGCCACCCTTGTCGCCGGCCGAGGCTTCTTTGAATTTGCCCTTGCCGCGACCGCCGGCGTGGATCTGGCTTTTCACAACCCAGACCGGGCCGCCCAGGGTTTTGGCGGCCGCCTCGGCATCCGCAGCCCGCAGCACCGGTACGCCTTTTGAGATCGGCACCCCGAATTCGTGCAGCAGCGCCTTGGCCTGGTATTCGTGAATGTTCATGAAGCGGCCCTCGAACGAATGCGGCTGGGTGACGTGCGATTAGCGGCCGAGCAGGTCCGGCGCGATTTTCTTGCAGGCATCAACCAGACCCTGCACCGCGCCGACCGACTTGTCGAACGCTTCGCGGTCCTTGCCGGCAAGTTCGATCTCCACAATGCGCTCGACGCCTTTCGATCCGATAACGACGGGCACGCCGACATACATTTCCTTGACGCTGTATTCGCCATTCAGATAGGCGGCGCACGGCAGCACGCGCTTCTTGTCCTTCAGATAACTCTCAGCCATCGCGATCGCCGAGGCCGCCGGCGCATAGAATGCCGAGCCGGTCTTCAGGTAGTTGACGATCTCAGCGCCACCATTGCGGGTGCGGTCGACAATTTCGTCGATCCGCGCCTGCGAGGTCCAGCCCATCTTGACCAGATCGGGCAAGGGAATACCGGCAACGGTGGAATATCGCACCAGCGGCACCATGGTGTCGCCATGGCCACCGAGCACGAAAGCGGTGACGTCTTCGACCGAGACGTTGAACTCGTCGGCCAGGAAATAGCGGAAGCGCGAGGAATCCAGCACGCCCGCCATGCCAACGACCTTCTTGTGCGGGAGCCCTGAGGCTTTCTGCAATGCCCACACCATGGCGTCGAGCGGATTGGTGATGCAGATCACGAAGGCATCGGGGGCGTATTTTTTGATGCCCGCCCCGACCTGCTCCATGACCTTGAGATTGATGCTCAAGAGATCGTCGCGGCTCATGCCGGGCTTGCGCGGCACGCCGGCGGTAACGATGCAGACTTTGGCGTTGTCCAGCGCCTCATAGGAATTGGCGCCGGTGAAGTTAGCGTCGAACCCGTCGACTGGGGAGGACTGGGCGATATCGAGCGCTTTGCCCTGCGGCACGCCCTCCGCGATGTCGAACATCACGACATCGCCAAGTTCTTTCAGGCCGATCAGGTGAGCCAACGTGCCGCCGATCTGACCGGAACCAATCAAAGCAATCTTGTCGCGGGCCATGGAAATCTGTCCTTTAGAGGTCAACGAGGAGGATAGAGGAGCTGGACGGCTGGTTATCCCTTTCGACCGGCCCGTTCAAGTCGCGGCGTGCTCAATCGCCAGCCCTGCCGTTGGCTTCCGTCAGGCGATCGCCTTGGGCCGCCGGTGATCGCGAAGCATCAGGTCTCCACCAATCCGGCACTGGACCCGGTCGCGGCGGAATCTTTATGGCCATGCGGCAGCGCCAAATAGCTTTCCGAACTCATTTCGATCAGCCGGGACGAAGTCCGCTTGAATTCGTTCACCTCGTGGCCCTCCGTCGCGATATACAATGACAACGGATCGGCTTCAGCGGAGGCCATCACTTTCACGGCGTTGTCATAGAGCGTGTCGATCAGCGCGATGAATCGCTTGGCGGCGTTGCGCTCGGCGTAATCCATCACAGGAATGCGGTCGATCATGATCGTGTGATAGTCGTGCGCGAGCCGCAAGTAGTCGGAAGCAGCAAGCGGGTTTTCGCACAAATCGGCGAATGAAAATCGCGCGACGCCGTCTGCCGAGCACGGCACATGCAACACGCGCCCCTTCATCGCAATCTCGCGTGGCTTGCATCGGGCATTGCCGGTCATCCTGGCCCAGGCTTTGTTCAGCGCGCTCTCGGCGGCATGGTCTGCCGGCACCAGCCACATCTTCACGCCCGCGAGCTTCTCAAGCCGGAAGTCGGTGCGCGCATCGAGCCGCAGCACCTCCATATGATCCGATATCTGCGCGATGAATGGCAGGAACAGCGCCCTGTTCAGGCCGCCTTTATAGAGATCGTCGGGAGCAACGTTGGATGTCGCCACCACCACTGTGCCGAGCTCGAACAGCCTGGCAAACAACCGTCCCAGGATCATCGCATCGGCGATATCGGTGACGTGGAATTCATCGAAGCACAACAGCCAGGCCTCGTCGAAAATCGATGCAGCGGTCAGCGCGATCACATCGCCATTGGCGATCTCGCCGCGCGCGAGATTCTGGCGATAGCCGTAGATACGCTCGTGCACCTCGGCCATGAATTCGTGGAAGTGAGCGCGGCGCTTGTGCACAACCGAACTATGCTGGAAGAACATATCCATCAGCATGGTCTTGCCGCGGCCGACTTCGCCATGAATGTAGAGGCCGCGTGGCGGCTGCTCGTCCTTGTCGGCGAACAGCCGGCCCAACAGCCCTTGCTTTCGAAGCGGCTTATAACTGCCAAGCCGCTGCTCGAGGTCGCCCAATGCCTGGGCGGCCTGCTGCTGCGCGGCGTCGGCCTCGATCGCGCCGGACGAAACGAGGCTCTCATAATGGGCGCGGAACGAGACAAAAGGTGGAGACAGCATGGCCTCCTTTACGGCCTTAAGATGGGGAAGAATGCAAGTCGGGAATTGCTGCGGAGGCTATGCGCTTCCGCCGTTCCCGGCCATTGCGGCCCCGCTCACGCGCTCAGCGCGTAAGCGTCCTCGACCACATAGGGACCGCCGCCGGTAGAGGCGCGGGACGAGAACAATACAAATCGCGACGCCGTAAACACCCGGGTCGGAAAATATCCCCGCACCGAAAGGTAATCCGCGACGTCCTGATTGGAGGCGTCGCGCAGCCGAGCCAGCGTGACATGCGGGGTGAATTTGCGCCCTTCCGGGTCGAGCCCGAAGCGCTGCATCAGCCGCTCCAGTTCCGCCTGCAGCTCGATCAGCGGTCTGCTTGGTACGACTTGCGCCACCACGGCACGCGGCTTCTTTCCCCCGAAGCTGGAGAGCCCCTGCAAAGCCACCTCGAACGGCTTGCGGTTGACCCGAAACAGCATCGAGGCGATTTCGTTCGCGGCAACCCCATCGATATCGCCGATGAATCGCAGAGTGACATGGTAATTTTCGGGATCGATCCAGCGCGCGCCCGGCAGGCCACCACGCAAGCTGGAAAGTGTCTGGCCGATCTCGGTCGGAATTTCCAGTCCAGTGAACAATCGCGGCATCGCATGACTCCCGATGCTTGGACATGATTCCGAAAGTAGATACCGGTTTTCTCCGACAGAGGGCTTCGTCCGTCCTGAGATCATGTCCTGTAACAAGTGCGGCGACGAATCACCGATGGCTTTTTTTACCGTAGTTATGTGGCCCTGCGAAGCAGCGCGCGCACAAGCCCGGTAAAACACGGCATTAGGGTTATTGCTGCTCGTTTCTCAACTGCGTTGCCCGGATATCGTGCCAAGGAATGCCTCGACAGTAGGCAGAATATTTTTGACGATCACATCCACGCCCTCGGCGGTCGGATGAATGCCGTCCCGCTGATTGAGCCTGGCCTCAGTAGCGACGCCTTCGAGGAAAAACGGATAGAGCGGCACGCCGAAGGATTTGGCAAGATCGGGATAGACCTCGTTAAAACGCGCCGAATAGTCGGTACCGTAGTTCGGCGGCGCGAGCATGCCGCACAAAAGCACGCTGATGTTGCGGGCCTTCAGCCGCGTCAAAATGTCAGCAAGCGCGGCGCGGGTGACCGCAGGATCGATGCCGCGCAGCGCATCGTTGGCGCCGAGCTCGACAAGCACTGCCCGGGTCCCCTCGGGCACCGACCAGTCGAGCCGGTCGCGACCGCCGGAACTGGTGTCGCCGGACACTCCCGCGTTGATGATATCCGCATCTATACCTTTGGATTTCAATGCCTTTTGGAGCCGCTCCGGGAATGCCGCGGAGGCCGACAGACCAAGTCCGGCGCTGAGCGAATCGCCCAGCACAACCATCTTGATCGGCTTAGCCTCGGCCGCCTGGCTATCGGCAAATCCCATTGCCGCTGCGATCAGGCCGGCGCCCAACACGAGCATCTGCATGAACATCCGCGCGGACCTCTCGACCGCGGCTGCCGAAGTGCCATATGACCGAGCCATGGACAGTCTCATCGAACCCTCGTCATTGGCCGGCCTCGAGCCGGACACGATTTCCATTTCGAACGTCAATCTGTCGCTGGGCTCGGGCGCGGCGCGGGTTCATATCCTGAAGGATGTCAGTCTGCGGGTGGCGCCGGGCGAAGCGATCGGTCTGATCGGGCCGTCAGGCTCGGGGAAATCGACCCTGCTGATGGTGATGGCCGGACTGGAGCGTCCGGACAGCGGAGAGGTGGTGGTCAACGGCACTCTTTTCAATGCCCTCGACGAGGACGCCCTCGCCCGGTTTCGCGGCCGCCAGGTCGGCATCGTGTTCCAGTCGTTTCATCTGATCCCGACGATGACCGCGCTGGAAAATGTCGCGGTCCCGCTGGAGCTGGCCGGCAATCCCGATGCGGCGCAACGCGCGGCTGAGGAACTGTTTTCCGTCGGGCTGGGCGATCGCTTGCACCACTACCCCACGCAACTATCGGGCGGCGAGCAGCAGCGCGTCGCGCTGGCACGCGCGCTGGCGCCGGATCCCGCGATTTTGGTGGCGGACGAGCCCACCGGAAATCTGGACGAGGCCACCGGCAAGCAGATCGTCGATCTGCTGTTCGCCAAACACAGCGAACGCGGCATGACCTTGGTGCTCGTCACTCACGACACCTCGCTGGCGCAGCGCTGCGACCGCGTGGTGCGGCTGCGCTCAGGCCGCATTGATGATGCAGGCGCGGACCGCAAAGTCAGTACATGAGCGGTGCAATATGAGTACCGCATCCCCTTCGGTTCGTCGCGGCCCGGCGGCATCGCTCGCCATGCGGTACGCGCTGCGACAACTGCGCGGCGGGCTGCGCGGCTTTTATGTTTTCATCGCCTGCATCGCGCTCGGCGTGATGGCGATCGCCGGGGTCGGTTCGGTCGCAGCCAGCCTGGGCGAGGGGCTGGCGCGCGAGGGCCGCACCCTGCTGGGCGGTGATGTCGCCTTCTCGCTAATCCAGCGCGAAGGCAAGCCTGACGAAGTCGCGTTTCTCCGTTCGCGTGGCGAGGTGTCCGTTGCGGCGAGCTTGACCGCTATGGTGCGCAGCGGCGATGGGCGGCTGGCGCTGGTCGAAGTCAAGGCAGTCGACGCCGCCTACCCGATGCTGGGCGAGTTGACGCTGCGACCGACGATGCAGCTTGCGGATTTGCTGGCCGAACGCGACGGCGCGTTCGGCGCGGCGGCAGATTCGACGCTGCTGGCGCGGCTCGATCTCAAGATTGGCGATCGCGTGAGCCTTGGCAGCGCCAGCTTTCAAATCCGCGCCGTGGTCGATGGCGAACCGGACAAACTTGCCGGCGGTCTCGGACTCGGCCCACGTTTTCTGGTGAGCCAATCGGGCCTGCGCACCACCGCTCTGCTGCAGCCGGGCAGTCTCGTGCGCTGGATCTATCGCTTGAAATTACCGGATAACGCGACTGACGATCGCGCCGCCACCACCTTTATCAATGAAGTGCGAAGCGCATTGCCCCAGGCCGGCTGGGAGATTCGCAGCCGCAGCAACGCATCGCCTCAGCTTGAGCGCACCATCAGCCGTTTCACCCAGTTCCTGACCCTGGTCGGGCTTGCCTCGCTTCTGGTCGGCGGGGTCGGCGTCGCCAACGCGGTCAAAAGCCACATCGATCGAAGCCGCGATGTGGTCGCGACCCTGAAGGCGCTCGGCGCCACCGGCCGCGACGTCTTCACGATCTATCTGACCCAAGTCATCGTTCTCGCCGCAATCGGCTCCGTGATCGGGCTCGCGCTCGGCGCGGCGCTGCCTTTCATCATCGTCGGCGCGTTCGGCAATCTGTTGCCACTGCCGGTGGTGCCGGCGTTTCATCCTGATGAACTCGCGCTGTCCTTGCTCTACGGGCTTCTGACGGCGTTGGTGTTCGGGCTGTGGCCGCTTGGCCGGGTGCATGACGTGCCGGTCGCCGCGCTATTCCGAGAAGCGGTAACCAGCGAATGGCATCGTCCGCGCTGGCGCTATCTTGCGCTGATGGCGTTAGTGATCGCGCTGCTGATCGCCGTGGTAATCGGGCTCGCCTACGACAAGCGGGTCGCGGCGGTATTCGTAATATCCTCGGTCGCGGTATTCGCGCTGTTGCGCGGCATTGCGGCTGGGCTGATGGGGCTGGCTCGTCGGCTGCCGCGCTCCCGCTTCACCATGCTGCGCTTGGCGATCGCCAATATCTACCGGCCCGGCGCGTTGACGCCCTCGGTGGTGATGTCACTCGGCCTAGGGCTGGCCGTGCTGGTCACCATCACGCAGATCGACGGCAATCTGCGCCGGCAGTTCCTGGCCGCGCTGCCGGATCGCGCGCCGTCATTCTATTTCATCGACATTCCAACCAGCGAAGCCGATAGGTTCGGCGCCTTGCTCAAGAAGATAGCGCCCCAATCCGCCGTGGAGGACGTGCCGATGCTGCGCGGGCGAATCGTCGCGGTCCGCGGAGTAAAGGCGGAGCAATTAAAACCCTCGACCGACTCCGAATGGGTGCTGCAGAGCGATCGTGGCCTGACCTATACGGGTGAAATCCCCAAGGGTTCGAAGGTAGTCGAAGGCCAATGGTGGGGCGCCGACTATGAGGGACCGCCACTGGTCTCGATGGAGAAGAAGATCGCCGACGGGCTCGGCGTCAAGATCGGCGACCAGATCGTCGTGAACGTACTCGGCCGGGACATCCCGGCCACCATCGGCAATCTGCGCGCCGTCGACTGGCAAAGCCTCGGCATCAACTTCGTGCTGGTGTTCTCGCCGAACGCCTTCAAGGGCGCGCCGCATACCCATATCGCTACATTGACCGAAACCCATCCGAGCGCCGCCGGCGACGCTGATATCGTCAAGTCGGTCGCTGACGCTTTCCCGATGGTTACCAGCGTGCGGGTCCGGGAGGCGCTGCAAACCATCGGCAATGTCGTCACCAACCTGGTGCTGGGCATACGCGGCGCCAGCGCGGTCACCCTGATCTCGGCCATTCTGGTACTTGGCGGCGCGCTCGCGGCCGGCCATCGCCATCGGGTCTACGACGCCGTCATCCTCAAGACCTTGGGCGCCACTCGCGCACGGCTGCTCGGCGCCTATGCGCTCGAATATCTCATGATCGGCTTTGCCACGGCCGTTTTCGGGGTGATCGCGGGGTCGGTCGCGGCTTGGCTGATCGTCACCCGGCTGATGACGTTGAGCTTCATCTGGCAGGCCGGTAGCGCCGCTGGCGTGGTCGCGGCGGCGCTGATCGTTACCGTCGGGCTCGGACTGGCGGGCACGCTGCTGGCGCTGAACCAGAAGCCGGCCACGGTGTTGCGCAATTTGTGACAAATTGAAGCGGACGGCAGCCGGCCCGATCAGGCCATGCCCTCCCAGGCCCCGTACAGGGGGCCGGGCACAGCCGTTTCGCTCCAAAAAGCAGCGAACGCAGCGACATTCAGCCGCGCATGGAAGCTTGCAGCGAATGTGTTAGTTTCCCACATACTAGCCTGGGTGAGACGCCGGTTTGATGACGCAAAGTTTATGTCAGCGAATGGCGGTGTCTGAGATAGATTTCGTAGCCGGCGACGCAAACCCCTTGCGCTCCGGACCAACAACGGGAATTCGACCATGTCGGACCTAGACCGCAACTATGCTTCCCCCTTCGGCCGGGCCGCCGGGCGCATTGACGCCGCGACCGTCGACGCCGGTCTGCGCGCCTACATGCTGCGCATCTACAACTACATGAGCATCGGCCTGGCCATTACCGGCCTCGCCGCGCTTGGCGTCTACATGGCGGCGGTGACTTCAGATCCGTCCGGCGCCACCGCCAAGATCGGCAACGCCTTCCTGACGCCTTTCGGCTATGCGATGTTCGTAAGCCCGCTGAAATGGCTGTTCATCCTGGCGCCACTCGCCATGGTGTTCGTGATTTCGGCCGGCATCGACCGGCTGCGACCCGCCACAGCCCAGATGCTATTCTGGGTGTTCTCGGCCTTAATGGGCATTTCGCTGTCGTCGATCTTCCTGGTGTATACGCACACCTCGATCGTGCGGGTGTTCTTCATCACCGCTGCCACCTTCGGCGCGCTCAGCCTGTATGGCTACACCACTAAGCGTGACATGAGCGGGATGGGATCGTTCCTGTTCATGGGCCTGTTCGGCATTATCATCGCGAGCCTGGTCAATCTGTTCCTGGCTAGCTCTGTGCT
>VAZS01000006.1 GCA_005884855.1 Alphaproteobacteria bacterium
GAAGGCGTCGGCCTGCTGTTTTTCGTCGCCTCCACCACCCTGGACGGCGGCCGCGACGTCCTTCTCGCCAACTTGAAGGCTCTCCTTGTAACGTCCGCGCACCAGACTGGTCCAAACCATATCGGCTTTGAGGCGAGCCTTTAGCGTGTCGGCCCGAATGCCCTGGACTTCGAGGGATTTCGTCAGTTGCTCTGGCGAGATTCGCATTCTTCCGCTCATCGCCGCGTAGGATTGATCGACATCGGAGCCGGTAGGATCGACGCCAAATCTCTTGGCTTCCTTTATCTTCAGTTTCTCGTCGATCAGCTCGTTGAGCACCTGCTGCCGATCGGCAGTCTTGTGAGTTGTGAGGAAGATCAGTTTGCCGCGTTGTTCGATATCGTAAGTCGTGATGGGGTCGCCATTGACCATCACAGCGACAGACTGGGCCTGCGAGGATGAGGCGCAGACTGTCAACAGCAGCCCCGCGGCGCAGCCGATGATGAGAGGTGAGAGGCGATGAGAGAACGTGATCGTCATGTTGTCATGCTATTCGCGATATCAAACCAGTTCGAATTGGACTAGCGCCGGGACCTCGTCCTGGTTATCCGGCTGCCCCGCTTTACTGAACCATCCCGCCGACGGCCGAACTGGCCGAGGTAGCAAGGGTCCGCAACCCGATCTGCAGCATAAAGGCGTGGCTGAGCACGGGTGGCGTTGTGCCGGCGGAGTAGTTGTAAGAAGTGACGTAGTTGGCCGCCAGTACGAAGCAGTCGTCCACATATCCCGCGCCGACGATGTACTGATTGACCTTGTTCGCTTCCAGATCCCACCGGGCAGCTCCAGTCACCACCCAGTTCGCCGCAACTTTCATCGAGGCGCTGCCCAACAATCCTTCACGGCGCGCGAGATATCCCAGCTCGGCCTGCGGGGCGTAATTGCCGTACATCAAGCTGACCGACCAACGATCGAAGGCCGCGCGGCCTTCAGCCTCGAAACGGTTGACGTTGAGCGTGGCCTCGTCCAGGCGCGTGCGAACGCTGAAACTATAGGTGCGGTTGGGCGAATAGTTGGCCCGGGCGACATAGTCCGACCGAGTGTTCTGAAGCCCGGAGTCTACCCCGGTATTGGTCGGGTCTGCGACAGCGAACGAATTCAGGCCGAACAACTGGTAGGATTGTCCGAACAGCACATTGACCGATCCGCCGCGATCAAATTGTGTGGTCGCCTGAACGCCGACATTGGCGCGCCCGCCACCCTCGACGCGATCGTAGCCAGAGAATTTGTCGATCCTGAACAGATTGCTTGCGTCGAACACCATGCTTTGCGCGTCTTCGTTCGGAAGCCTGCCTGCATAGGTTTCGTTTGGACGAATGATAACCTGTGCGACCGGCTCGACGGTAGTAGTGCCCCACGGCTGCACGTTGATAAACGGATAGCGATATTCGAGCCCGACGGTCGGCATCGCCCGCACCGCCTGCGTGTCGCCAACAGGGAGGAAGTTGGAAACGCCGGGCTGGTTGGAGATCGAGGCATCGATGGCGTCGGCACGGATGCTTGCAAAGGGGGTCCAGATTTGTCCCGCGGGATCGGTGAACGAGCGCCGCCACTGCGCCTCAGCGGTCAGGCGCGTGTAAGTGCCAGGCATGCCGCGAAGCAGGCATTGCGTCGGTAATCGCGCCAGCGGATCAGCGGAGGCGGTTACGCACAGACCGTTGGTGTTCGCCAATGTGGTGATCGGGTCGAAGGCGGCCGTTTCGCGGCTCAGGCTCGTGAAGTTCGTCTTGTAGCTGAATTCTCCGCCGAAGATCGGGCTGTTGAGAACGTTCGAATAATCGATGACCGGGTGAATGACCGGAACCTTGTCCTGGACACCAGAGAAGCTGAGATAGTAGATCGTGCGCGCGTCGAAGTAGCTGCGGTTGCCGACGCCGGTCAGATAAAGCTGCGAGATGGCCTCGGTCGGCAGGGTCAGGAATGAGTTCAGCGGGTCCCTGTATTGTGACAGCCGGTAATCGGACATGAAGAAGTAGTCCGACAGCAGGACACCGTCCCAGCCCCATACCCACTTGTCGTTCAGCGCGAACTGACCTTTGGTTTCGATACCGCCGCGGAACTGACGGTCTCCGGGCTGACCAGCGAAAGCTCCGGGATCGAGCTGATCGATGCCGTAGGCACGGATTTGATACGATCCGTTCAGAAGACGCTGACGGAATTCAGCCTGCAACAGCACGCCCTGCCTGGTTGTGAAGCGCGGATTGAACGTCGCATCGTAATCGGGAGCGATCGCCCAGTAGAACGGCGTTTCGACGCCAAACCCGTAGGTCGACACCGAGCTGAAGCCCGGCATCAAGAATCCGGTTTTGCGCTTCACGGTCGGATCGGGAGTCGAAAAGTACGGCAGATAAGCCATCGGAACGCCGAAGAACTCGAGCTGCGCGTTCTCGAAATACAGCATCTTCTCCTTCTGATCGTGAATGATACGCGCGCCCTTGACCTGCCAAAGTGGCGGCTTCTTAGGATCGTCCTTACAAGGAGCGCAGGCTGTATAAACGCCGTTCTCAAAAACCGTGTAGTTGCCGCCGGAGCGGTCGGCGCGCGTGGCAGCCATTCGCGTCGCATCGGCGGTGTCAACGCGCAGCGAATCGACGAAGCCGTCCCGGTAGTCGTCGCTCAGATCCATGATGTTCGCATAGGTGATCTTGCCGTCCGCATCGGTCATGCGGATGTTGCCTTCGGCATGCAGCCGCTTGGTTTTCTGATCGTAGATGACCTTGTCAGCCTCGACGCTTGTTCCATTGTAGAACATCTGCACGTTGCCGACCGCGGAGACCCGCGAATTATTGTAGTCGTAATCGACCTCGACAGCCTGGACGAGCATCTGTCCGTCGTTGGCCGGGCGCACGGGCGGCGGCCGGGGAGGTCTGGGATTGTAGGTAAAGCTCTGCGCCGAGGCGGGGCTCGCAAGGCTCAGCGCGCCGGCAAGCAGTATCCCTAGAACCAGGCCGAGAGCGGCCCCGGTGGGGGCGAACAAGCGCGCTCGCTGCCGGCGCACAGCGGTGCACCGCCAGAAGACAGGCGACATTCTCTGGCGGGTGGCGACACCAGCCACTACCCGTCCTCCTGGTACAGCAAGGCCAAAAAGCCGGTGAGGCCGCCCACGGTCACGGGCAGCCACGCCGCAGCGATCGGATGCATCAACTCAGCCTTGCTCAAATCCTCAGTGACTTTCGACAAAACGTAGAGCAGAAAGCCCGCACCCACGCCACTCAAAACCATCTTTTGTACGCCACCGAACCGGAAGAAGCGCAAGCTGACCGCCGCCGCGAGCATGACCATTGCGGCTAGCAAAAACGGTTGTGCGATCAGCTTGTGGTATTGGAGCCGGTACCCGGCCGTCGCAAATCCCGAGCTTTCGGACGAGCGGATGTAGGTCGGTAGTTGCCAAAAAGACACAGTCTCCGGGGTGGAGAAACTGTTTCGGACTTGGGTGGGAGTGAGGCTGGTCGCAAGCTCAAAGCTGTCCTGGTCGATCGGGGGGGCATCGAGGGCGTAGCGGCGGGCCGACTTGAAGACCCAGCGTCCGGGCTCCAGCGTCGCCTCCCGCGCTTCGATTCGCTCCTTGAACTGGTAGTCGGTATCGAACCGGAACAGCGTCAGCCCTGTCAGCCGCACGCCCTGTTGTTCGCTTCGCGCGGCGTTGATGATGACCTGGCCGTCACTGTTCACCTGATTGATCCAGAAGCCGGAGGCGTCCTGAACACCGCCACCCGGGGCGGAGCCGAAAAGTTCGGCCTCCATACGCTTGGAGAGTTCGCGCAAATTCGCCGACATCGGATTGTAAGCGGCGGTTGCGACAATTCCGAGTAGGATCGCGCTGGCCAGTGCCGGCGCGATGAACTGCCACGCGGAAACTCCGGCAGCGCGCGCCACCACCAGTTCCAGCCGCCGCGAAAGCGCGAGATAGCAAGTCATCGCCCCGATCAGGATGCAAAACGGCATCATCTTTTCGAGCAGTTGCGGCACCCGGAACAACGACGTCTCCGCGACCGTAACCGCGGATGCCGAAACCAGCCCCGAGGTCTTCCTGACCATTTCGATGTAGTCGACCAGCACCAGAAGCACAAAGATGCTGGCGAAGACGCCGAGCGCCGAGACGACAAAGCGGCCCGCAAAATATCGCCCCAAGGTGTTGTTCATCATGCTCATGCTGCGACCGGTCGGCCGAAGAGCCGCAACAGACGCGCATTCGATCTGTTCACCGCGTCAATGACCGCAACCGGCGGTTCCAGCACGATGCCACCGACGATGATCCAGATGCTTGCGCCGATCGACACGGCGAGCATGAGATATTGAACAAGAGGGGCGAGCGGTGATTTTACCGCGACCACCGAGCAGGCGAATCCCGCCATGCGGACGCCGAATACCGCAAGAATCGAACTGCCGATGGAAAAGTTACGGCTCTGACGCGTGGTGCGGGGCGCACCGAGAAACGCAAACGTGAGGGCTGCAAACGCGAATGGATAGATTGGCGCCATGAAGCGGTCATGCAATTCGGCGCGGAACTGACCGGGCAATTGCATGTAAACCGGATCGTTGGCGGCAGGCGACAGTAATTCCCAGAGATAGCGTTCGCGGATGCCCAACGTCACGTCATGACCTTGATTCGAAAATTTCGACATGTCGAAAGCATAGCGGCCGAATGCCACTAGTTGTGGATCGGGTTTGCCTATTTCGAAGCGCTCCAGATTTCCGTCCTCAAGGATCAGAAACGATCCGGCCTCATTTTTCAGGATCGTGCCGTGGTCGGCGATGATGCTGACACGTTCCTTTGGATCGCGGCGGTCATCGACGAAGATGCCAACGAGCACACCGCCGGGCTGCCGCTCCCGGATTCGTATGGTCAGGTTCTGATCAAGCTGTGCGAACCGGCCGGGTTGCAGGATGTTGGTCAGAACGTCCGCTGTGATTTCAGCGTCCCACCGCTTCAGGCGGCGCATGCCATCCGGCGCGAGATAGGAGGCGATGAACGCAACCATGACCGCCACCACGACGGTGGCGTAGAAAAACGGACGAAACAGCCGAAATGGAGAAAATCCGGCAGCATTCATCACGATGATTTCCGAATCGGTCGCAAGCTTGTTGAGCGTATGCGAGATCGCGATCATCAAAGCGATCGGTGAGATGATCAGCACCAGCGCCGGAATCACCAGACTTGTGACGCCAAGGAAGGTGACGATGGTCTGGCCCTGGCTGGTCATCAGGTCTATGCCGCGCAACGCCTGCGTGATCCAGATCACCCCTGTCAGGCTAACCAGAACCAGCGCAAACGACGCCAGCGTCGTCCGAAAAATGTACTTGTCGATCGACCCCATGCCCACCGCACGATCCCGCGCCCTGCGATTCTCACGACCAATCCCGAAACGGGATCCCCATGGTCGCTTAGCCATTCCTGCAGCCAGCTCACATCTCACTAGCATCCCTTTGATCCGTCAACAAAATGGCTGGGCCATGGCACCCTCGGAATTAGGTTAATAATTCGGGGTATGTGACCTCCCAGTCACTGCCCGACGCTTGGCTTCCCTGCCGCCGCCGGGTCATAGTCCCTGGCAATACTCTTGACGAACGCGAATCCTGGCCGGAGAGAGCATTCCGAGAACCGCTTCCCGGGTTCCCAACCGCGATACCCCCATTGGAGGATTTGCCTATGTCCGACGCCGTCAAGGTCGGCTTTGTCCCGTTTTCAACCGCCCGGCGCGGCATTCTGGTGATCTTCTGCGACGATGGCCTCAAGTTGGGCGCGGCGACACGCAAGGCGCTGGGCCGAGCTGCCAATCTGGTCGGCCGGGTCGCGGCGACCGGCCAGTTCAAAGGGAAAAGCGGATCGACGCTCGATATTTTGGCGCCGGAAGGTCTCAAGGCCTCGCGCCTGATCGTGGTCGGCGCTGGAAAAGTCGCTGCCATGAAGGAGGACGATTTTCTGAAGCTTGGTGGCGCGGCGGCCGGTAAACTGCGCTCCAGCAAGGATGGGATCACAATCATCGCGGATTTGCCGGACGGGGCCATGAAGCCCGATCAAGCGGCCGCGGTCGCATCAGGTGTCAGGCTGCGGGCCTATAAGTTCGAGCGCTACAAGACCAAAAAGAAAGATGGCGAGGACCCCGCTCTACGTGCCGAGATTTCATTCGCGGTAGGGGATGTGGACGCCGCGCGCAAGGCGTTCGCCCGCCAAGCGCGCATCGTGGATGGCGTCATCATGGCGCGCGAACTGGTGAACGAGCCGCCGAACGTGCTTTACCCTGAGGAATTCGCCCGGCGCGCCAGCAAGCTGCGGAAGCTGGGCGTCGATGTCGAAGTTCTCGACGTCAATGCGATGAAGAAGCTCGGAATGGGCGCGATACTCGGGGTCGCACAGGGCTCCGCCCGGCCCGGCCGCACCGTGATCATGCGCTGGAACGGGGGAAAGCGCGGCGATCAGCCAGTCGCTTTCGTCGGAAAGGGCGTTTGTTTCGATACCGGGGGCATTTCCATCAAGCCGGCCGGAAGCATGGAGGACATGAAGGGCGATATGGGCGGTGCGGCTTGCGTCGTCGGACTGATGCATGCACTGGCGGCGCGAAAGGCAAAGGTCAACGCAGTCGGCGCCATCGGGCTGGTGGAGAACATGCCTGACGGAAATGCTCAGCGCCCTGGCGATATCGTGACTTCGATGTCCGGACAGACGATCGAGATCATCAATACCGACGCCGAAGGCCGATTAGTGCTGGCCGACGTGCTCTGGTACGTGGCCAAAAAGTTCAACCCGAAATTCATGGTTGATCTCGCAACTCTGACCGGCGCGATCCTGGTGGCGCTCGGCACCGAATACGCCGGGCTTTTCTCCAACAATGACGAATTGGCCGAACGGCTGAGCAAGGTCGGACTTGCGACGGGAGAGCGGGTCTGGCGTATGCCACTCGGGCCCGAATACGACAAGCAGATCGATTCGCAGTTCGCGGACATGAAAAATACCGGTAACCGTCACGGTGGCTCTATCACCGCGGCGCAGTTTCTGCAGCGCTTCGTCGACGATACGCCGTGGGCGCATCTCGATATCGCCGGGACGGCGATGGGCGCGCCGAAATCCGACATCAATCAGAGCTGGAGCTCGGGGTATGGCGTTCGGCTGCTTGAGCGGCTGGTCGCGGACTATTATGAAGCGTAGCCATGACGGAAGTCCTTTTCTACCACCTGCAAAATATGTCTCTCGAAAGCGTTTTGCCGCCGTTGCTGGAAAAATCGCTGGAGCGCGGGTGGCGTGTTGTCGTGCAGTCGACATCGGAGGAGCGCAATGAGGCGCTCGATGCATATTTGTGGACTTATCGCGATGATTCATTCTTGCCTCACGCCACCTGGCGCGCGGGCAACGCGCAGGACCACCCCATCGTGCTGGCGATCGAAGAACGCAACCCGAACGGCGCCAGTGTCAGGTTCCTGATCGATAACGCAGCTCTGCCTACGGACTGCGATGGCTACTAGCGGATGGTGGTGGTCTTTGACGGTGACGACGGCGATGCACTCGCGGCGGCGAGGGGCGCCTGGACGGATTGCAAATCGCGCGGCTTTGAGGTCACCTATTGGCAAGCCGACGAACGGGGCAGGTGGCAGCGGCGGGAATAACGATTTTCGGCAATTAATCATGATCTGCGGTTTGCGCCCGTGACCTTGGACAAAGCCACGGTCGTGCCGCAAATTAGTGGTGGGACAAGCGCTTAAACGGGGCGGCGCGGGAAATAACCTCCATCGTG
>VAZS01000439.1 GCA_005884855.1 Alphaproteobacteria bacterium
AATAAACTTTTCAATGGGATCATCGAGTTGGAAGCGACCTTCTTCGAATAGCAGCAGCGCGGCACAGGATGTAAGCATAGCCGCGTGTGCCGGCCCAAAATCGTAGCCATTCGTCGTCACTTTCATTTCTTGCATGGTATTTTCCATTGTCGTGCCCTGTCGTTTGCCATAGCACGCCTTTATGCGAAGCCTACCACTTCGCGATCGGGCTGCGGGTGAGACATGACACTTATTGGGCTTTCGCAAAGCCCAAAACCAGAGAGCTACGATCTGCGCGCGGTCTCCAGCGCCTGCGGTGTATCGATGTCGAGGAAGGCGCCGTGGCCTTTGACCGGGACTTCCGCCACAGCCTCGCTGTGTTTCTCGATTAGATGGCGCGCGCCGATATCGCCCTCGAGCGTCATCAATTCGCTAAAGAAACGCCGCGACCACAGCACCGGATTGCCGCGCCGGCCATCGCTTACGGGCACGACAATCAGGTTGGCGCGATCCGGCGCAAATGCCTCGATGAGGCGATCGACCAGACGCGCATCGATCAAGGGCATATCGCCGAGACAGATCACCGCGCCATCGGCCTCGGCGCCCACCGCGGCGATGCCGGCCTTGACCGAACCGGCGAGTCCTCCAGCGAAATCCGGATTGTGCGCGAACCTCACGTCAAGTCCCTGCAATGCCTTCCGCACCTCGTCAGCCTGATGACCAGTGACGACAATGACGCCGTGCGCTTTGGAGGCCAGCACCTGCTCGGTCACGATCCTCACCAGCGGCTTACCGCCGAGTTCGGCCAGCAGCTTGTTTGGACCGCCCATGCGGGTGGAGCGCCCGGCGGCGAGAATGATCGCGGGCACATTGCGGTTGGTGTCGGCGGCAAGACTCTCGCGCGGCTGCGGACGCGTCACGATTTCCATCAGCAGCCCGCCGACGCCCATGCCGGTGAGCTCCGCCCGCGTCACTTTGAGGTCCGCCAACAGGCGCATCAACACCCAGTCGAACCCGTTCTCCACCGGCGAACGCGCGCAGCCCGGAGCGCCCAACACGGGTACCCCGCCGGCATTGCCGATCAACAGCAGATTCCCGGGGTCCACCGGCATCCCGAAATGCTCGATGGCGACCCCGATGCCCGATATGGCCGCCGGAATGACGTCGCGCCGGTCCGCGATCGCCGAGGCCCCGAATACGATCACCAGCTCCGCACCGAGCCCGAGCAACTCCTTGATTGCGAGCTTAAGCGCCGCCTCTTCATGTGGCACGCGGCGCTCGCCGATGATGGTCGCGCCAGCGGGAGCGAGCCGCTCCGCGGTAACTCGCAGCGTCTTGTCCACCACTTTCGGCGCCAGCCCCGGCAGCAACGTCGAGATAACACCGACGCGTTTGATGACATAAGGCGCGATCCGTAGCGCGCCGCCGCTGGCAGCAGCCACCGCGGCATCGCGCAGCTTCGCTTCCACCCCGAACGGAATGAGCTTCACGGTTGCAACCATTTCGCCTTCGACCACCGGCTTGTAGGCGGACAGCGTTGCAAACGTAATCGCTTCGTCGACGGCGTTGATGCGGTCGACCTTGTCGCGGTCCACCACCAACACGCCGGCCTTGCTCGAGAACAGATTGGCGCGGCCTGTAAAGGCGCGCTCGACGTGGATACCCTCGCCCGCGACGGCTCGCGCGATGCTGGCGGCGGCGACATCCTCGGAGACCTCGCCCTCCTCAAGCCGCACCACGACGATTTCCTCGACCCCGGCGCGGTTCAGCGCCTCGACTTCGGCAGGACCGATCGTGGTGCCCTTCTTCAGCACCAGCGAACCTTGGCGGAGGGTGTGAACCGTGACGCCACCAATCGCGTCGGCCGGACTGGCGGGGCCGAACTTCATGCCGCGGCTTCCTTTGGCAAGCGCAACTGAGCGGTGATTTCGGCCATGATCGCGACTGCGATCTCGGACGGGGAGACCGCGCCGATCGGCAGCCCGATAGGGGCATGAATGCGCGCAATGTCGGATGCCTTTGCGCCCTGCGCCTTAAGGCGCTCGGCCCGCTTGCCATGCGTTTTTCGCGAGCCCAACGCCCCGATATAGAAGCAGTCGCGCTGAAAGGCGTGCAGCAGTGCCGGATCGTCGATCTTGGGATCATGCGTCAACGCCACGAATGCCGTGTAGTGATCGATATTGAGCGGCGGCAGCGCCACGTCGGGCCATTCCGCGATCAGCGGCACGTCCGGAAAGCGCTCTGCGCTGGCAAAAGCAGTGCGCGGATCCACCACGGTGATGTCGTAATCCAGCGCGCGGGCCAGCGGCGCCAATGCCTGACTGATATGGACCGCACCCACGATCACGAGCTTCGCGGTCGGGGCATAGACGTTGAGGAACAGTTTCTTGGCGCCAGCCTCGATCATCCCGCTCTTGCCCATGCGCAATTGTTTGGCGAGATCTGCGTGCAAGGGATCGGCGGCTAACTCGGCGGCCTTCACCAGCCGCTGCTCGCCGCTATCGACGTCCGTAATCACGACCGCCGGGCGCCGTGCGGCGCGCTCCGCATTGAGCTGATGGAGCATCTCGAGCTTCACGGTTATCCGACTTTCTCGACGAACACCCGAATTGTGCCGCCGCAGGACAGGCCGACATTCCAGGCGGCGCAAGGCTCGATCCGGCGGGCCGCGGCGCCGAGCCCCAGGTCTCGACTACGGTTGCGAGCGCCACGCCGTGACCGGCCTTCTGCCAGTCCTCAGCCGCTTTCAGAATGTCTTCGTCGCGATTGAGCATGTGAGCCTCGTTCAAGCTGCGGATCGAATCAGGCTGCGGTGGGGCGCAGGCAGCGAAGAAAGCGCCGATATCAGCCCCTCGATCGAACTCAAATTATGTACCGGGCGGAATTCGTCAACGTGCGGCAGCATCATTTTGATGCCCTGGGCCTTGGGCTCGAACCCTCCATAGCGCAACAGCGGATTGAGCCAGATCAGGCGTCGACAGGAGCGATGCAGCCGATCCATCTCGAACGCCAGCCTGGCGTCGGCCTCGCGCTCCAGCCCGTCCGAAATCAGAAGCACGACCGCACCCTGCCCGAGCACGCGCCTGCCCCACAATTTGTTGAAGGTGTGCAGTGAGGTCGCGATGCGTGTGCCGCCGGCCCAGTCCTCCACGGTCATAGAGCAGCTCGCCAGCGCCTGGTCGGGATCACGCGCCCGCAGCGCGCGCGTCACATTGGTGAGCCGGGTGCCGAACAGAAAAACCGAGACGCGCTTGCGCGCATCGGTAATGGCATGAAGGAAATGCAGGAACAGCCGCGTATACTCGCTCATCGAACCCGATATGTCGAGCAGCGCCACAATCGGCGCCGGCTTGTCGATCCTCCCGAGCCGGCGGATGTCGATGATGTCGCCGCCGGTGCGCAAGGATTTGCGCAAGGTGCGGCGCATGTCCAGCCGCAAGCCGCGCGCATCCGGCTGATAACGACGGGTGCGCAATTCGGCCTGCGGCAATTTCATCTGCGCAATCGCCCGGGTGGCTTCGGCGATTTCCGCCGCGCTCATCTGCGCGAAGTCCTTCTTCTGCAGCACCTCGCTATCCGATACCGAAAGCCTGAGCTCCTGCTGCTGGGCCTGAGCCGTTTCGCTGAGCCGGGGTTGTGAGAACGCCTCCTGTACGCGACGTGATGCCGGTGGCGGCTTTCTCCTGGCGTGCTCCGGCAGCGGCACGGAATCCAGCATGTGTTTCCAATCCTCGGCCGCGCGGAAGAACAGATCGAACGCCTGCGCGAAAATCAGCGCATGCTCGTGACGATTGACGAAAATCGCTTCCAGGGTAGTGAAGACGTCGGCGCGGCTGCCGATTTCGATGACTTGAAGTGCGTTCAGCGCGTCGATGACAGCGCCGGGCCCGACCGGAACGCCGGCGGCGCGAAGGGCACGGGCAAAGCCGATGACGTTATCGGCGATCAGGCCGGTAGGGGGCGAGAGATGATCTATGGCCATCGGACAACCTGGTTACGACCTTTCGCTGACGCGGTGCCCGCTCGCGAGGTGAAACGAGCTTGCAGCAGCATTCCTGGAAACTAGTCCTCGCTCGTCGCCTCTTTTAAGACTTTCTGCAAGCTGTCGCCCTGCATGCGCCCGATATCATCCTGGTATTTCAACAGCGCGCCGAGCGTATCGCCCACGACCTGGGGCGTCAGCGAGCGGGCGTCGAGTTCGGTCAACGCGGTAGCCCAGTCGATGGTCTCGGCGACCCCGGGCGACTTGTAGAAATCCTGTTCCCGCAGCGCCTGCACGAAACGTACAACCTGCTGCGACAGCTTTCCGGAGATTCCCGGCACGCGCGATTTTACGATCGCGAGCTCACGCTCGGCAGAGGGATAGTCCACCCAATGATACAAACACCGGCGCTTCAACGCATCGTGGATTTCACGGGTGCGGTTCGAGGTGATAATGACGATGGGCGGATGCGGCGCCTTCACAGTGCCGAGTTCGGGAATAGTGACCTGGAAGTCGCTGAGAATTTCCAACAGATAAGCTTCGAACGCCTCGTCAGCGCGATCGAGTTCGTCGATCAGGAGCACCGGCGCGCCGACCACGTCCGGCTCCAGGGCCTGCAGCAGCGGCCGCTTGATCAGATAGCGCTCGGCGAAAATGTCTGACGACAACTGCTCGCGATCGGTATCGCCGGCCGCTTCCGCAAGCCGGATCGCAATCATCTGCGCCGCACTGTTCCACTCATAGACCGCGGAAGCAACATCCAGCCCTTCATAGCACTGCAGCCGAATCAGCTTTCGCCCGAGCGCGATGGACAGAACCTTTGCGATTTCGGTTTTGCCGACACCCGCCTCCCCCTCGAGAAACAGCGGCCGTCCCATGCGCAGTGACAGGAACGTCACGGTCGCCAGCGAGCGCTCGGCAAGATAGGCGCGCGAGGACAGCAGTTCGAGCATTGCATCGACGGACGAAGGTAGCGCCGATGCAATCATGGGAGGGCCCGTCTTGATAAACCGGGAATTGCTATTCTCAGGGTTTGGCGGTCGCGGCCTGGACCGCGCGGCGCGCCATCACCGCGATCAGGTGTGCGCGGTATTCGGCGCTGCCGTGAAGATCGCTGTTCAGTCCCGACGCCGGCACCGTCAAACCATCGAGCGCCTTCGGCGAGAATCGCTTCTTGAGCGCCTCCTCGAACGAGGTGACGCGGAATACGCCTTCGGACCCGGCACCTGTGACGGCGACCCGCACGTCCGACGGACGCTTGGCGACGAACACCCCGACCAGGGCGTAGCGCGAGGCCTGGTTGCGGAATTTGACGTAAGCGGCCTTCTTCGGCACCGGGAACATCACCCTCGTGATAATCTCGTCGCTCTCCAGCGCGGTCGTGAACAGGCCCTGGAAGAACTCTTCCGGCTTTAGCCGGCGCTTGTTGGTTACGATGGTGGCGCCGAGCGCGAGGCAGGCGGCGGGGTAGTCGGCAGTAGGATCGTTGTTGGCGAGCGAGCCTCCGATCGATCCCGGCTTTGGCCGAACTAGCCACCATGATTGGCGATCCCGCAGTGCGCCACAAGGGCACCATCGGAGGCTCGCTCGCCAACAACGATCCTACTGCCGACTATCCCGCCGCCTGCCGGACGGTAGCCGGACGATGATATTTGAATTCGTACATGAGGTATTCCTAACGCCGTGCGGTGACGTGCTTTATGCGAGATCGGAGTTCGCCATCGCCTTGGCGCCGGCCGCGATCGATTGAACGATGTTCTGGTATCCGGTGCAGCGGCAGAGATTGCCTTCGAGCTCTTCCCGAATCGTGTGATCGCTGAGATCGTGACCCTTGCGGTGGACGATATCGAGCGCTGTCATGATCATGCCGGGCGTGCAGAAACCGCATTGCAGGCCGTGATGCTCGCGGAAGGCCTCCTGCATCGGATGCAGTGGCGCACCGTCGGGGGCAAGCCCCTCA
>VAZS01000440.1 GCA_005884855.1 Alphaproteobacteria bacterium
CGGCTGGCGGCCGAGGTGTCCTCGGCGCTGTCGGTCGAGTACCAGCAACGCTACGGGCTGGATATTCCGGAATGGCGCGTGCTGGCGACACTCGGTTTCCGCAACGATGCCTGCAGCGCACAATACATTTCGCATTGTACCCGAACCCACAAATCCACGATCAGCCGCGCGGTCACCGCGCTGATGGCGCGTCAACTGATCGAACGGATCGAGAATACACACGACCGCCGCGAATTTAAGTTACGTCTGACGCGGAAGGGAGCAGCGCTTTATCAGAAATTGATCCCTCGCCTGTTGCGCAGGGAACAGGAAATCCTGTCCTGCCTCTCCGCGCAGGAACGGAAGGATTTTGCCCACGTGCTCGGGAAGATCGAAAAAAGCCTCGGCCTGGTGCAGACCAGCGGGGAAGCAGATGCGAAACAGGGCTACTAGCTTGAGCCCTCATCATGAGCCGCCGGCAGGCAGTTTCTCGAAGCTTTGGCGCCCTCGGTGATTGCCAATCGCTATTTTGCGAACGAGCGCGACGGCGACAGATGCAAGGCAAATGCATCGACCTTGTCGCTGGCGCGCGGGTAGATGTCACACACGATCGGATCGTGTCCGGGAATGATACGGTCGGGATGGCCGGCCAGCCGCGCGACGGTCTCCCAGCCCACGAACATATCGCCGAGATTATAGAGGATCGGAAATGGACTGCGCCGATGCATGTTGGCGTAATAGTGCGAGGCATCCGAGGCCAGCACCACCGGCCCCCGCGCGGTCTCGACCCGTACCACTTGCAGGCCATCGGAATGACCACCCACCCGATGCAGCGTCACGCCCGGCGCAACTTCGCCCTCGCCGGAATGAAAGGTGACGCGCTCGTTGAAGACGTGACGCACCATCAGCGTCACATGTTCAACCGAAAACGGATGCCGCAGCGCCCCGAAACACATGCAGCGCCCGGTGGCATAGTTCATCTCCCGATCCTGCAGATGAAAACGCGCATTCGGAAACAGGTCGAGATTGCCGGCGTGGTCGTAATGCAGATGAGTAACAACGACGTCCTTGATATCCCCGGCCTTGACGCCGAAGCGCGCCAGCGCGTCCACCGGATTGAGCGTCAGCTTGCGGTTGCGCAATTGCGCTTCCGCCGCGTTGAAACCGGTATCGATCAGAATATCGCTGCCGCCGCCACGGATCAGCCAGACGAAATAGTCGAGGTCTTGCGCCGTGGTCTCGTGCGGATCCGGAGTCAGGAAATTCAGGTGCGGTGTGCGCGGCGACATCGTCGCATAGCGCAGCGCGTAAATTTCGTAGGGGTTTCCCATCGGTTCCACTTCTTGCTGGTTCGCTCGTTAGCCAACAAGCCATCGTTATGTCAAAAGGTCAAACTGGCGGAGTTGACAGCGCTGGCCCGCCCGGTTTGATAATGGGCGGACTTCTGGAGTAGGGTCGTTGAGGCGCGAGCTGGAATCGGCGCCTCGTTTGCGGGACCGTCGTGGCATGAGAATTCGATTCGCCCTGCTCGTGGCCTTGATATTTTCGGTCACGCCGATCGTGCCGTCGGGTGCTGCGGATCGCGGCGACCGGTTTGCGCTTGTGATCGGCAACTCGAAATATCCCGACGCCGAAGCCCCGCTAAAGGAGCCGATCAACGATGCGCGCGATATCGGCGACGAACTGAAGCGCAACGGCTTCAATATCGAACTCGGAGAGAATCTCACTGGCGATGCGATGCGCCGCGCTTTCGCGCGCCTCTACAGCCGCATCAAGCCCGGCTCTGTCGCACTGATCTTTTTCAGCGGCTTCGGCGTGCAGTCGAATCGCCAGAGCTTCATGATCCCGGTCGATGCCCAGATCTGGACCGAAGCCGATGTGCGCCGCGACGGCTTCAGCCTCGAGACGGTGCTTGGCGAGATCAGCAGCCGCGGCGCTGGCGTCAAGATTGCGTTGGTCGACGCCAGCAGGCGCAACCCTTTCGAGCGCCGCTTCCGCAGTTTCTCCGCCGGGAAGAGACGCTCAACCGCACCCGCATCGGCGTCACCCGCGCCTCGCGCAGCGAACAGGTGCCGTGGATTTCCTCCTCGTTGGCCGAGGACTTCTCTTTCATACCCGGCACCGTCGCACGGCCGTCCGCGCCAGTGATAGCGGCCCTGCCCCAACCGGCCGCGCCTGCATCGGGGTCGTCCTCTCCCTTGCCGGGCCAGCAGGCGTCGCCTGCGCAGGTCGCTGTTGCGCCTGCCGACAACAGGCCTGCGGTGAAAAACGAGAGTTCGCCGGCGCTCGCGCTGGCGGATGATCCGACTATCAAGAGCCTGACTGCGAAGCTCGCCGATAATCCCGACGATCAGAACGCGCTGTACCGGCGCGGTCAGGTCTATGCCAGCAAGGGCGCCTATGACCTTGCGATCAAGGATTTCGACGGCTCGCTGCGGCTCAATGCCAAGGACGTGGAAGCCCTCAAAAACCGCTGTTGGGTGCGCAGCGTTGTCGGTGAACTGAAGGGCGCGCTGAAGGACTGCAACGAGGCGCTGCGGCTGCGGCCCAACTTCGTCGATGCGCTGGACAGCCGCGGTCTTGTCAACCTGAAGAGCGGAATGACCAAGAACGCGATTGCGGATTTCGACGCCGCGTTGAAAATCAATCCGAGATTGACCTCCTCGCTGTACGGGCGCGGCATCGCCAAGAAGCGCAACGGGGCGGTAGCTGAGGGCGATCTGGACATCACCAACGCCAAGGCGATGGACCCGAATATCGCCAAGGAATACGCAGACTACGGGGTGCATTGACGCTAACTTGACCAAGACCTGATGCGGGGGATGATGCTGTCTCGATATCTGAAGCCAGTTTTGGCCGTGGCCTTGTTCGTCGTGTTGGGCGCGGCATGGTATTGGTTCGAGCATCGATCCCGTCCGGAAGAGAAGCAGACGGCCGGCAACGCGCTGGTGATCGTGACGAAGTCCACCAACGCCTGCTTCTCCGACATGGTGCGCGGCACCGGCTACATCGTGCCGCGCCGGGAAGCGGTGGCGGGCGTCGATCAGGAGGGATCCAGGGTCGCCGACGTGCTGGTGCGCGAAGGCGAGATGGTCACCGACAATCAGGAACTGGCGCGGCTGACGCCACCGCCGGCGCAGGGCGGCGCAAGGTCGTCGCAAGCAGCGAACTCGCTGCGGGCGCCGGCAGGCGGCCTCATCACCGAGGTCAGAACCATTGCGGGTGCGCCGGCCTCGCCGCAGGCCGGACCGATGTTTCGCATCGCCGTCAACAACGAGCTTGAGCTCGATGCCGAGATTCCGGCCATTCACGTCCTCAAGCTCAATCCGGGCGCGACGGTCAGAATAAGCCGCGACAACGCGCCCGATCTGGTCGGACGGGTGCGGCTGGTTTCGCCGCAGATCGATCGCGCCACCCAACTTGGTCATGTCCGGATCACGCTCACCAGCAATCCCTCGCTCAAGGTCGGCACCTTCGCCCGCGCCAACATCGACGCCAGGCGCAGTTGTGGAGTTGCGGTTCCGCGCACCGCCATTGACCATCTCACCGTCCAGGTGGTCAAAGGCAACACGGTGGAGACGCGGAAAGTCCGGGTCGGGCTGGTGTCGGATACCTCGACGGAAATTCTCGAAGGCATCGCTGTCGGCGAAGTCGTGGTAGCCGACGCCGGTTCTTCGCTGCACGATGGCGACCGGATCAAGACCATGTTCGCCGAGGACCTCGATCGGACGCAGGTACGCTGATGGCGCTCAACATCTCGGCATGGTCGATCCGCAATCCGCTTCCATCGATCGTGTTTTCGATCATCCTGCTGGCGCTCGGCTGGATCAGCTTCACCAAGCTCGCGGTGACGCGGCTGCCGTCCGCCGACATCCCGGTGATCTCGGTCGCGATAGCGCAATTCGGCGCCGCGCCGGCCGAACTGGAATCCCAGGTCACCAAGACCGTCGAAGACGGCGTATCCGGCGTCGAGGGCGTGCGGCACATTTCCTCGTCGATCACCGACGGGCTGTCGGTGACCACCATCCAGTTCGCGCTGGAGACCAACACCGACCGCGCGCTGAACGACATCAAGGACGCCGTGACGCGGGTGCGCGCCAACCTGCCGCAGAACGTCAACGAGCCGCTGATCCAGCGGGTCGATGTCATCGGCCTGCCGATCGTCACTTATGCGGCGATCTCGCCCGGCAAGACGCCCGAGCAACTGTCCTATTTCGTTGACGACGTCGTCAAACGCGCGCTGCAGGGCGTGCGCGGCGTAGCGCAAGTCGAGCGCATCGGCGGTGTCGAGCGCGAAATTCTGGTCTCGCTCGATCCCGACCGGCTGCAGGCCGCAGGGCTGACGGCGGTCAATGTCAGCCAGAGCCTGCGCGGCACCAATGTTGACCTCGCCGGCGGCCGCGCCGAGATCGGCAAGAACGATCAGGCGATACGGACGCTGGCCGGCGCCAAGACGCTGAACGACCTCGCCGGCACCATGATCCCGCTGTTTGGCGGCGGCGAGATTCGTCTGGACGATCTCGGCACCGTCACCGACACCATCG
>VAZS01000441.1 GCA_005884855.1 Alphaproteobacteria bacterium
AAAGACCCTGTATTATTTCTCGACCGATCTCTCTAACAGCAGCGCCAGGGTGTCGGGCTTTTTAAAATTTTGCGAGACGCTCGCGCCCGGCGACAGCCTGATCAAGAGTGCGTCTTACCTGCTGCACTCCCCTAATTTTTCGGCGGTACGCGAATTCCTGCTCGCCCACAGCGCCACCACGATTCAGGATGATTCGGGCATTCCGCTCGCCTTCTACGATCAGAGGAGGTGGCGGTTCTTTCCGTTCGGGCGCTACGCCGGACCGATTGCGGAATTTCCCGGCAGATACCAGCCGAACTACACCGAGCTATTCAAACGGGCGCAGCCGATGGATTTCGGAATTGGCTATCGCTGGCGACCGCATGAATCCAATCTGCTGCTGTCGATCAACGTGCATTGAGAGCACTCTAAGGCCCGTTGACGCCGCGCCACCTTCCGAACCGCCACGGCAGGTACCACTTTGCGCCAACCGGCTTTGTCACCGGCACGTTGTCAATGCCGGAAGTACCCCACGGGTGGCAGCGCAACAGGCGCGCCAGCGTCATCCATCCACCGCCCCACAATCCGAAGCGCGCGATCGCTTCGTCGCCATAGACCGAACAAGTGGGCAGATGACGGCAATTGTAGCCGACCAGGGGCGATAGCGTGTGGCGGTAGATCCAGATGATGGCGCGCCCGGCATTCCGCGGGATTCGCGCGATGCCGCTGGGGCGGTCCACACAGCTTTGTGACGGTGAATGTTCTGACGGTGAATGCTTCATAGGCAGATTGCTGCAGTAATAGCTGCAGTAATAGCAGAGATTTGCGCGGTTCCGAGGCATGGAACTTGTGTTCGCAAGTAATTGTGCCACAGTTTTAGAAATATCAATGCCCTGAGGTGGCGGCGCAGCAAAGTTGTATGGACGATGGGGCTTGCCACGGTTACCCTTTTCGTGACGCTGACGTGACAGAATCGTTTGGTGTTGAGTGGGGCCATTGCCGACCGTTTAGGCGTGAGGGGAAGGAACCAAATTGAACTTCAAGAGGTGGCGTAGATTTCGCGGCTGGGCGCTTCTCGGCGCCGTCGCCGTTTGCATCGCATTGCCCGGCATTGTGGCTATGCCGAACGGCTCAGCTCGTGCTGGTGCTAGCCTCGAACAGCGCAAACTGCCGATGCGGTTTAGCTGGGTCACGTGCCAGCCGAATTGCCGCGGCTGGGTTAGCGCGGTAGGCATTGTGACGGCGGACAGCCCCAGGGACTTTGAAGAGTTTGCGCGGGGACGCCCACTCGGCGGCGCGACGATCGTGCTGGATTCCAGTGGCGGTTCGGTGAACGATTCGATCACGCTCGGGCGGCGCTGGCGCAATCTCGGTCTGCTAACCACGGTCGGCATCAGCGTGCTGAAGCGCACCGCACAAGGCGAGCGGGCCAGCATCGAACCCGGGGCGTATTGCGAATCGATGTGTGTGTATTTGTTGCTCTCGGGCAAGACACGTTACGTGCCGGATGGTGCACATGTTCGCGTCCATCAGATCTGGATGGGCGACCGGGCCGACGATGCCAAAGCTTCCAATTATAGCGCGCAGGACCTGATGATCGTGCAGCGCGACATCGGCCGTCTCGCCAAATACACCTTCGACATGGGCGGGGCAGGCGACCTGCTGTCGCTATCGCTGAACGTTCCCCCCTGGGAAACGTTGCACGAACTGTCTCGGGAAGAATTGCGGGTGACCAATGTCGCCACGAGCGATTTGGTTGCCGAGGTGCTGCCGCAGCTAGAAGGGGCCATTCTTCCAGTGACCGAAGTTACCGCCAAAGCGGTGCAGGACCGCTTTGTCACCACTGCAGCAGAAGCAGGCACAGACTCTCAATCGACGAAATCCACCAAAACCGCCGAAGCGATTCCCAGCGGCGCCAATGTAGCGACGGCGCCAGCCAAGTAGAGCGGGATCAACTGTTCATTCAGGCGTCGCAAACTGCGAGGCCAGATCTTCGCGCGTAGATTTTGGATGTTCGCCGCTCAGCCCTGCGCTGATGCCGGCTGCTTCGCCTTCGCCTCGATCTGCCCGATCGCGTCGACCACGGCATCGAAGGTCAGCATGGTCGAGGCGTGGCGCGCCTTGTAGTCGCGCACCGGCTCAAGCAGCGCGATATCGGCCCATTTCCCTTCCGGCGGGCTGCCGTTTTCCTTCAGCATCTTGCGGACGGTCTCGCGCAACTGGCGCAGTTCGCTGGCGCTCGAGCCTACGACATGGCGTGCCATGATCGAAGACGAGGCTTGGCCCAGAGCACAGGCCTTCACTTCGTGAGCAAAGTCGCTGACCACAGCGCCGTCCATCTTCAGATCCACCTTGACCGTGGACCCGCACAGCTTGGAATGCGCGGTGGCGCTGGCGTCGGGTGAGGCGAGTCGTCCCAGCCTGGGTATGTTGCCGGCCAGTTCGATGATCCGCTTGTTGTAGATGTCGTTCAGCATAAGCTTCCGTGTCGGGCTCACCGGCGGGATCGCCCTTGGCGGGCGGGGGCGATGGTCTTATATATGGTTCACAAGGGCGGAAATACAGTCCGGCCGCTCTCCTGGGCCGTGCCGAACCGGAACAAATTCGGTCGCTTGGTGTAGGTTGCAATACTCAGGCGTCCGGCGGCATCTTCCGACGTGAAGCCTTCCGAGGCGAAGCTCGCGGAACCCCGTTCGGCTGAGCTCGATCCCTCCGACTTTCTGGCGGTTGCGGTCCGGGCAGACCAGCCGCGCCCCTCGCGCGCTGAAGCCGAGCAGGCCGTCGAAATACTGCTTAGCTACATCGGCGAAAATCCGGGACGAGAGGGTTTGCTCGACACACCGCGCCGGGTGGTCGAAGCGTTTGACGAGCTTTATCAGGGCTATCATCAGTGTCCGGCGGAGGTGCTCGATCGCACTTTCGGGGAAACCGCCGGATATGACGATTTCGTGCTGATCCGCGACATCGAATTCACCTCGCAATGCGAGCATCACATGATGCCGTTCTATGGCAGGGCGCACATCGCATATACGCCGGTCGAGCGGGTAGTGGGTTTGTCAAAGTTGGCGCGGCTTACTGATATCTTTGCACGCCGTCTGCAGACGCAGGAGCATCTGACGGCCCAGATCGCCGCTGCGATCGACGAAATTCTCAAGCCGCGCGGCGTTGCAGTGATGATCGAGGCGGAGCATACCTGCATGTCGGTGCGCGGTGTCGCCAAGCATGGCGCGACCACGTTCACCACACGCTTCACCGGGATGTTCCGCGATAATCCTGCGGAACAAGCACGCTTCCTGTCCATGGCGCGAGGGCCGCAACGTTAGTCCTCGCTTGGAAATCGCGAGGACTGACTGTGTCCACGTCAGCAGAAATCAACGATCGTGAGGAAGGGCTGAAGTTTCAGCCCAAATTTGACGCCGCCGGCCTTGTCACCTGCGTTGCTACCGACGCCGGCAGCGGCGAGGTGCTGATGGTCGCGCATATGAATGAAGAGGCCTTGCGCAAGACCATTTCGAGCGGAGAAGCCTGGTACTTCAGCCGCTCGCGCAATTCGCTGTGGCGCAAAGGCGAAACCTCCGGTCACGGGCAGCGCGTGATCGAGATGCGGATTGATTGCGATCAGGATGCCGTCTGGATCCGGGTCGAGCAGACCGGTGCGGCCTGCCACACCGGCCGCCGCTCGTGCTTCTACCGAAAGGTGGGGGGAGGCGAGGGCGGGGCGCAATTGTCGTTCGTCGAGGCGGACAGGCTGTTCGACCCGGCGAAGGTCTACGGCCAGTAACCCATAAAGCTGCTGCGCTCCGCACCCTGCTCCTTTAACTCTCGGTTAACCATAATCGCCCCACTGTGAGCCGGAGTGGGGCACCCACATATGTCGGTTGACACGTCAAACGGCACGGCAGCGGCAGGTGTCGAGCCATCACGCGTGCGGATTGCAGGCGCGATCAAGCAGGCTGCCAGCAGCACTGGGACCAGCTTCGAATATCTGCTCGCGACCGCGAAGATGGAA
>VAZS01000007.1 GCA_005884855.1 Alphaproteobacteria bacterium
GACGCTTGCCGATATCCTGGTTGTGATGAATGGCGGCCGTGTCGAGCAGATTGGCAACCCGCTCGAAATTTATCAGAAGCCCGCGACCACCTTTGTCGCTTCCTTCATAGGCGCCCCGCCGATGAACCTGATGGCACTGCGTGAGGCAGGCGACTTTCATGCGCCCGCGCGCGACGGCATTCTCGGCATCCGTCCGGAGGACCTTGTGATCTCCAGCGATACGCCTGCAGGCGGACTTGCCCTCAACCTCACTGTTGAGGCGATCGAACGGGTCGGTGCCGAGACCTATGTTTATGGCATCCGCTCGCGCCAGGGCGAGGCGCCCACTGTCAGCGCCAGGCCCGGCGAGCTGCCGCCTGGCGAAGTGATCGTGCGAGTTCCAGGCGCGATCGGCCCCGCCATCGGCGAGCGCATTCGGGCCAGCGCACCACGTGACAAGTTGCATCTGTTCAGCGCGGATGGTCGACAGCGAATCGATATCTAGCCTTCAGAGCCGCATTTCAGGGCTTACACACACGCTTGAATGGCGCCGAAATCGTGCCCATATTCCAGATTGACCGGACGGCAAGCCCGCCAGCCGGTCAAATGAGGCGCCGCAAGGGCCTCTGAATGCCAAAGTCGCTTCGAGAGGACTTTGTAAAAATATGACTCGTGTTCCCTCGCTGTCCAGTCCGTTCCTTCTGGGATTCGACGAAATCGAGCGTGCGCTCGATCGGGTCGTCAAAGGCGCCGACGGTTATCCTCCCTACAATATCGAGAGGTGCGACCGCGCCAATGGCCAGCCCGAAAGGCTGCGAATCACGCTGGCGGTGGCGGGATTTACCCGCGACCAACTCGATATAACCATTGAGGAAAACCAGCTCGTGATCCGGGGCCGTCAGCACGACGACAAAGCCCGGCAGTACATCCATCGCGGCATCGCGGCGCGGCACTTCCAGCGCACCTTCGTGCTGGCGGAAGGGATGCAGGTGCTGGGCGCGGACCTGAAAAACGGGCTGTTGTCGATCGATCTCGCCCGGCCTGAGCCGGAGAAGATTGTTAAGACAATCGCTATCAATGAACATGAATAATGGAACGAGTAGCGGACTCGACCGCTTAGTCTACCAGAGGAGTCGAGACCATGACTGAAGGTACTGTAGTGTTTGAACCGGCGGCGGTCTCTGCGGAGTCGCTTGCGACCCTCGGCGAGGGCCATATCGCCTATGTGAAGCAGATCCGTTCCGAGGATGTGCCGGGGCTGTTTCCCCAGGCCCCGAAGATCGCACCGGGCCTGAAGCTGTTCGCGCTGCATGCCGCCGACGGCACCCCGATCATGCTGACCGACAGCCGTGAAGCGGCGATCGCAAATGCGTGGAGCAACGAGCTGCAGGCCGTCAGCGTTCACTGACCCGCCTTGCCGGTGTCACTGACCCGCCTTGCCGGTGTCACTGACCCGCCTTGCCGATGTGACCGACCCGGTTTCGCGGTGTTATCTGACCCGGCGCTTGCCGATGTCACGAGGATTTTAGCGGCGCGGCACGTGCCGCCCTCACCGGCATCTCAATTAATTCGCGATACATTGGTCTGTGCTGGCACTGACGACAGAGGCGCCATTTGTGCAACGCTGCCGGACAACAGCCCGCATGACGGATGAAGTTTTTTCCGTCGCATGCGCGCTGCGCTAGGCCGCGGTCGCCGGAGGCAGCGCCAGCACCGAATAGATTGCTTGCGCATCTCGCGAGGCGCGCAGTTTCTTGGCAATGTCCTGATCGCGCAATAGCCGCGCGATGCGCGCGAGGGCCTTTAGATGATCGGCGCCCGCGCCTTCCGGCGCCAACAGCAGGAATACGAGATCGACCGGCTGACCATCCATTGACTCGAAATCGATCGGCCGCTCGAGGCGCGCAAACAGCCCAAACAGCTTTTCCAGTTTCGGAAGCTTGCCATGCGGAATGGCGACGCCATAGCCCACTGCGGTGGTCCCAAGCTTCTCGCGCTGTAGCAGCACCTCGAAGATCGCGCGTTCATTCTGGCCGGTCAGCACGCAGGCGCGCGCCGCCAGCTCCTGTAGCGCCTGCTTCTTGCTGTTGACCTTCAACGCGGGGAGGATCGCCTCGGGTGCGACCAGATCGGTAATCATCATGGGGCGTTCCGAGGTGAATAAAGCCGTCAGATGGTGAAATAAGCTCTAGTGAGGCGGCGTCAAGAAGATGAGGCGGGAGGCCGGCTTGCAGCGGATCGGTGATTGCGCGGCTTCTACTCCAACGCAAGAGCGGTGCCAACTCCCGAAAACAGGTTCCACTGCGCCTGCCATTTGCGGCGGCGGACCATAGGGATCGGCCCAACTGCCGTCAATGCCATGGGCGGCGCTAATCGCCGGACTTGACGACAGGCGGATCGACCCAGCCGATGTTGCCGTCCGAGCGCCGGTAAATAATGTTCACGCGGCCGCTGGAGCCATGCTGGAAGACGATGCAGGGAGTGCCGGCCAGATCCAGCTCCATCACCGCTTCGCTCACCGAAAGGCGCTTCAGCGAAGTGCTGGACTCAGCGATGATCACGGGATTATAGCCGCTAATCTCGTCGTCGCCTTCGGAGGGCGCCTCAATCACATAGTTCGAAGCGTCCAGTGCCGGCGCGTTCATCTCGGCGAGAGCCTCGGAAGCCGCATGGGCCTTGCGCGCCGAACGATCCTTCAAGCGGCTCTTGTAACGGCGCAGCCGCTTTTCGATCATCAGCAGCGCCTGATCGGCGCTGGCATACGCGTCGGGGGCAATGCAATCGGCCTCCAGCGTGATTCCTGTATCCAGGTGCAGCGCGCAGTCGGTGCGAAAACCGAAACCGTCCTTGCTCAGCGTGATGTGCCCGGAATAGTTGCCATCGAAGTACTTGCGCAGCACTTCATCGGTGCGCGCGCTGACGCGGCCGCGTAGCGCCTCGCCAACATTGATGCTTTTTCCCGAGATCCGAACAGTCATTTCGATGCCTCGATTAGCCAGCAGGGGCAAAGCAAGACTATCCCGATTTGGCCCGGACGCAATCAGGCAGGTTGCGTGTCGCGGGACCGGTCCGACGATGCGGCGGGCGCCGATAATGCACTACCGAGCATGCTCTGTTTGTCACGGCGGCGTTGCACCGAGGATGGAATTCGCATCGCTTCACGGTACTTCGCAACGGTGCGACGGGCAATATCGATGCCCGATTCGCGCAATCGTTCCACGATGGTATCGTCGGACAGAATCGCGGCCACTTGTTCCGTATCGATTAGCTGCTTGATCTGGTGACGCACCGCCTCTGCTGAATGGGCTTCGCCGCCGTGCGCCGATGCAATCGAGGCGGTGAAGAAATACTTCAGTTCAAAACTGCCGCGATTGGTCGCCATGTACTTGTTTGCCGTGACGCGCGACACGGTCGACTCGTGCATCTGGATAGCATCCGCCACCGCCTTCAGATTGAGCGGCCGCAGATGCGCCACGCCGTTGGTGAAGAAGCCATCCTGCTGGCGCACGATCTCAGTCGCGACTTTCAGGATGGTTCGCGCGCGCTGATCGAGTGCGCGTACCAGCCACGTGGCATTCTGCAGACAATCGGTGAAATAGGATTTGTCGCCGTCCTTGCGAACCGTCTTCGACAGCTCGGTGTAATAGATCTGGTTCACCAGGACACGGGGCAACGTGTCGCTGTTGAGTTCGACGTGCCATCCGCCGTCGGGCCCGGGCCGGACATAGACATCCGGTACCATGGTCTGTGTACGCATTGACCCGAATTTCAAACCGGGCTTCGGATCGAGACGGCGAATTTCGGCGATCATGTCGGTGATATCTTCATCATCGACACCGCAGAATTTTCGTAAAGCCGTGATGTCCCGTCTCGCCAGCAGATCGAGATGCTCGACCAGCGCCTGCATCGCCGGGTCGTAACGATCGAGTTCGCGCAGCTGGATCGCCAGGCATTCGCTCAAATTTCGCGCGCAAACGCCGGCCGGATCGAATTTATGCAGTACCGCAACCACCGCCTCGACCTCCTCTTGCGAGGCGCCGAGCCGCTCGGCGGCCTGGCCCAGATCCGGCGGCAGGTAACCGGCCTCGTCCACGAGGTTGATGAGGTATTGCCCGATCATGCGCCGCGCCGGGTCGGCGAAAGCAACAGCCAGTTGTTCGGCAAGATGGCTGCCGAGCGTCACCTCAGCGGCTACGAATGCTTCGAGGTTGTAGCTGTCATCATTGGACGGCCCGCCGCCCCATTCGGTGTAGGCGGTCGGCGCGGCATCCTGTGCATTACGGGCGGCGGCCTCGGCCGGCTCTTCGGAAAAGACGTTATCGAGCGGGGCGTCCAGGGTCTGCTCGAGCTCACTGCGGCTGCCGAGATCGCGATCGATCCAGTCTTCAGCGGCTTGCTCGAAGCCGTCGCCGGAGGGGCCGGCCATTTCGGAGCGCTCGCTGCCGGCCTGGTCGCTATACGACACCCCAGACTCGTCGGACTCGGAAAATTCTGCCCGTTCCGGCGTCGGCTCGCCCGGCACCGGCGCTTCTGGGCCATCGCTGACGCGCTCGAGCAGCGGATTTCGCTCCAGCTCCTCCTCGACAAAGGCCGACAGATCGAGATTCGAGAGTTGCAGCAGCTTGATCGCCTGCATTAGCTGCGGCGTCATCACAAGCGACTGCGACTGTCGGAACTCTAATCTTTGCGTCAGCGCCATCGAGGCCAGAACCGATTCCTGAAAGTTGGTCCGATTCTTGCTTAGCCTAGTCCAAAGCTGATGTACACGGCTTGACGGGCGCGAAAAATCGGCTGCAGGCTCGTGGTTGCCGCCAGGTTAAAGTCGAAATTCCTCGCCCAGGTAAAGACGACGCACATCCGGGTCGTTGACGATTTCATCCGGACTTCCCTCGGTCAGGATTTCACCGGCATAAACGATATAGGCGCGGTCGGTTAGCCCGAGAGTTTCCCGCACATTGTGGTCGGTGATCAGCACGCCGATGCCGCGGTTGGTGAGATGGCGGACCAGATCCTGGATATCGCCGACCGCGATCGGATCGATGCCCGCAAAAGGTTCGTCGAGCAGCATGTAATTGGGGCGGGTCGCTAGAGCGCGGGCGATCTCTACCCTGCGCCGCTCGCCGTCTGATAGCGCGATAGAGGGCGTTTTACGCAACCGAGTGATGTTGAATTCATCCAACAACGAATTGAGTTCGGCCTCACGTTTTTTCTTCGAGGGCTCCACGACCTCCAGCACCGCGCGGATATTCTGTTCCACCGTGAGGCCGCGAAAGATCGAAGCTTCCTGTGGCAAGTAACCGATTCCAAGGCGGGCGCGCTGATACATCGGAAGCTTGGTGACGTCGTGACCATCGAGCTCGATGGCGCCGCGATCAGCTTTGATCAGGCCGGTGATCATGTAGAAGACGGTTGTCTTGCCGGCGCCGTTCGGACCCAATAAACCCACCGCCTCCCCGCGCCGCACATAGATGCTGACGCCACGGACGACCTGCCGAGTGCCGAAACTCTTCTCCACGCTATGCACAGCCAGATAACCAGGCCGCTTCGTCAGCCGTGGAGTAGCGCCCGCGCCATTGCCCCTGCGCGGCTTGGGTTGTTCCGCCCTGGAGGGTTCCGGTTTCAGCAATGGCGCATCGCGGACGATCGGAGGCGCATCGCGCACCGGGCCATTCAGCATCTTGCCAATGGTATCGCCCAAGGCGGTGATATCAGCACGCGAGCGCGCAAATCCTGGTGGACCGCGTTTCACCGGCCGACGACGGAACATGCCGAGTAAATCCACCATCGCCGCTTCCTCAGCCTTTCACGGTTATCCCGCAACCCGCCACGGCGATGCGATTCGCTGATCGCGCAATCGCCGGTCGTAAATACAGGCTCCGACCGCGGGCTTCAACCTCGCCGGTCGTACATAGTACGCAAGCGACTGATACTACTTCGGTTTATTTGCGGGCGGTGCTCCCGCCGGCGATGCTCCCGGGATGATTGGACCGCCCTGGCCCGATGATTGGAACAGGCCCTGCACTCTTCCACTGTCGGATTCCACCCGGGACACGCCGGTCGTCATATCGACCATCAGCCGGTCGCCGCGGAGCACATTCTTGCCTTGGGTCAACACAATGCCGCCAAGCATGGTGATCAGATTCGACCTGGTGTCGAACACCGCGGTCTCACCGGTCACGACCTGATCTTTCTGGGTCACAACCACGCTGCCTTTCGCTTCCAACCGGCGGATGGAGGAACTGCCGCCCGGACCGGGCGTCGTGGACTGGATCGGAGCCGATTTTGTCGCCTTTGCAGCGGGCGAGGGAGCCGGAGCGGGAGCCGACGTGGAATCGTAGAACACGACCAGCGTCTTCGAGGTCATGGTAGTGTCGCCCTGCACCACCTTCACATTGCCGGAAAACGTCGCTTCCTTTTTCTTGTCGCGCATCTCGAGCGAGGCTGCTTCGATCTTGATCGGCTGATCGCGATTCTGCGAAAACCCCTGCATTGCATTGGGCACGCCCGACATCGCGCTCTGTGCGCCTGCGTCAGCGGTGAGAACCATCGACAGCACGAATGCGGCCGTGCACGCGCTCACGATGCTCCTGATTGCCAGAGCGTGTCTAAAAATAGTCATCTCCGCGATCATTTCGGGTCGCCGTTCCTGGCGGATGAAGGGCGCGCCTTGGGGGAAGGAGCAGCCACCGCTTCGAGCGTCTCCGGAGCGTTGGCGGACTGGTCGGACGCACCCAGATTGTCCAAATCCATCACCACATTGCCCTCGAACCTAACCACTTCGCCGCCGCCGGTAATCCTGAGCTTGTCCGCGCTCAGCGTTCCCTGCAGCAATTTGACGTCCACATGTTCGTCCGAGATTATCGTGCCCTTGCCCATGTCCACGAACGCCTGCGACAGCCGCGCTTCATAACCGCTGGAGGATTGTAAAAAGATGTCTTTATGCAACTCCAGCAGTTGTTGCTTGGTGTCCATGATGCCGTTGCCGGCGTCGAGGGTGACCATCGTCGTGTGATCGGCCATCAACACCTTGGCCTGTAACGTCTTGAGATCGACGTGATCGGGAGCGGTCACGTCCTGGGTGGCGGTTTTTGCCCAGACTTCGTAGGGCCGCTGATCGGGGGTGTAGCCGGACAGATGCGGCGATTCCATCGTGATCCTGGAGCCGGAGACGACCAGGTTTCCGATATCGACCGGCAGCTTGGGCAACAGCATCCGAAATGGATTGAATATCGACACCGTAATGATGGCAGCCATCGCCAGAATCACTGCAGCCGGCACCGCAACGCGCAGCACCCGCACCATCCTGCTGTGGCGCGAGGCGACGGCGAAGCGCGCCTCCATTCCGGCGTGATAAGCTGGGTTCTGAAACGAATTCACCGCTGCTCCAAAGCAATGGGGCGCACCTATGCTAAAAGCCTATCCTAACCGGGAGTGGCCGCATTGGGCAGCCCAGAGGCAGGCGTGACAATGACCGAAACGGGGCGATACGGCCGCAAGAAGCCGTTTCGGCTCAAGAATGCGCAAAAATGTCTTCGGCGCCCCAGCCCTGCAGATCGAGCTTCGACCGGGTCGGCAGAAACTCGAAACAGGCTTGCGCCAGCTCCAAACGGCCCTCACGTGCCAGCATGATATCGAGCCGCTCGCGGAGCGCATGCAGATGCAACACGTCGGAGGCCGCATAGGCCAGTTGCGCC
>VAZS01000008.1 GCA_005884855.1 Alphaproteobacteria bacterium
CGATCGGTGTAGGTGCGGGAGAGCCGCGAGGCGATCTTGGTGCAATACACCCGCTGCGGCATGACGCCCAAGGCATTGTAGAGAGCTGCGAGATCGAACCGCGCGAAATGAAATATTTTCACCACGTTCGGATCGGCCAAAAGCGTTTTCAGGTTTGGCGCGTCGGCGGCATCCTTTCCATGACCCTTCGGGATTTGCACCACGTCGGCACTGCCATCGCCGTTCGACATTTGCACCAGGCAAAGCCTATCGCGGTGCGGGTCCAACCCCATGGTCTCGGTATCGATCGCCACCGAATTGGTA
>VAZS01000442.1 GCA_005884855.1 Alphaproteobacteria bacterium
CGCGATGTAAGTAATCTCTCCTTGCATCGATAAAGGACCGTCGCGACCAGGCTGCGGAAGATGCAGGTTGTACGTAGCAATGCGAGGGGAATCGCCGCGGAGCTATAGAAAATTTGGGCTCACCACCTCAGCCGCGGAACAGTCCTCGAACAGGCGGGGCAGAAGCTGACCGGCCTGTTTAAGTACAGTTTCGTACAATTGAGCCGGAACACTTTAGCCGTTCGCGCGTGTACTTGCCGTAATCAGCGAGAAAACGCCCGTGATAGGCAAAAAATATCTTACGCGTCAGGCGACCACAGTTCTCAGATTGGCTAAAACTACCACCGACCCCAAGGTCGCCGCTGCTCTCCTCGACAAGGCTGCTGATCTGAAGTCGCGGGTTGACGAGACCATGTCGTCATCAGATACGAGCCTTTTGGCGCCGGACGTGGAGCGTCCTCGTTAACGGTGCCAAGCGCGCAAAGACGGGGGTTAGCAATAAAAACGTAAGGTCGCCCAAACAGGCGGCCTTGGTGCGTGCCGGTCCTGATGAGCTTACCAGCTTATGCGGATGCCGCCGCTGCTGCGAATGCCGCCAGATTGAGCGACCAGCTGTGCAGGGAGGTAGACAGAAGGAGCGTCACCGCCGGTGGGGTGATCACGGCGAACTTTCCGCAGGTCGCCAGAAACTTGCGGCGATCTTCCCCAGCTTGGGTTCGGGGCCGGTGTGAAGCTCAGTCATTGGAAACTCCATTAAACATTAACTGCCGTCCAACACCAAAATACCTTTGCTCCGTTCCGAAGCATTAATCTCAGGAATAATCAGGGGGAGCAAAATTAATTTGCCATTGTTCCGCGCCTCGCTTTTTTTTGATCTACGTGGTGGAAAACTTCCTCCAAAAAGCCAGCGTTAGAGATCGGGTTGCCATCCGCAGAAGTGATGGGTGAACCATCCGCAGGTAACCTGCACGGCCCCCGCTCGTCCCCCAAGCCCCAACTTGAAAGCGGGGCCGTGCTTGAGCTAACCGTCTCGTCAACGTGAGTGCCTACTGAAGTTCCCATGGCGGAACCATTCAGGCCACGGCTGATTATCCCCACTTCTCCGGAGGCTGGGAGGCTGCCTTGAAAATTGCAAAGGTCATTTTGGCTGGAGCCGCGGCCCTCTCTTTCAGCCCGGCGGCTTTGGCCCAACAATCCCAGACGGGAATTGTTACCAAGGTCGACCGGATCAACGGCATAGTCGCGATTCAACAAACGCAAAGCGGAACCAGCGGCGCGAATACGGGCGGCGCATCGGAAGACTTCAAAGCACAAGCTGGCTTGTCGCTCGATACCGTGCACGCTGGCGACAAGGTTACGTTTTCCGCCGCGGAATCCGGTGGCGTCAAGACAATCACGAAAGTTCAGAAACAGTAAGTAGCGAACGCGCTTCGGTCGGCTGCTACCCTTCCGTCATGCGATTGCTCAGGCGAAAGCGCGCCGATGCCATTTCTGGTTCGCCGCCCTCCTGCAAAGTGGTAGGGCTCGAGCCATTACACATGACGTGTTCTCAGGGGGCACATGAGGCGGCGCGATTTCATCAAAGTGGTTGCGGGTTCAGCGGCGGCGTGGCCAGTTGCATTGCGCGCGCAGCAGAACGAACGGAAACGGCAGGTCGGGGTCGTCATGGGACTGGCCGCGGATGACCCCGAAGCGCAAGACCGTATTGGAGCATTTGAACAGAGTTTGCAGCACTTGGGCTGGACCGAGGGCCGCAACTTGCACATCGAGTATCGCCGGGGTGCGGGCAATACCGATTCCACTCGGAAAAGCGCGGCTGAACTGGTCGCACTGGGGCCAGACGTGATCCTGGCGTCCGGCGGAACTGTTGTGGGACCGTTGCTGCAGGCGACCCGCAGTGTGCCGATCGTGTTCACCCAAACGCCCGATCCGGTTGCCGCCGGTTTCGTCGCAAGCCTGGCACGGCCGGGCGGCATATACCCGCCGGGATTGGCCAGTTCGCCTCAATCCAGTCCGTGGCACCTTCGTTCGGAGTCGAGTTGAGGCCACTGGATCTGCGTGACGCCAATGAGATCGAGCGTGACGTGACCGCATTCGCGCGCGGATCGACTTGCGGCCTGATCGTAACTTCGAGCGGGTTGGCGGCGGTCCATCGCGAATTGATCATTGCGCTGGCGGCCCGTTACCGACTGCCCGCCGTGTATTCGTATCGCTACTTCGCCACTAGCGGAGGCCTACTCTCCTACGGCTCCGATCCGATTGACCAGTATCGGCGAGCAGCAGGATACGTTGATCGTATCCTCAAGGGCGAGAAGCCCGCTGACCTTCCGGTGCAGGCGCCGATCAAATATGAGCTGGCTATCAATCTCAAAACCGCCAACGCTCTCGGCTTGGCTGTCCCCCCGGCCCTGCTTTCTCGCGCTGACGAGGTGATCGAATAGCGCTGCGGTGAATGAGCACAAAGCGGATGCGGCTGGTTGCAGCGTGACGCATCCGCGCCGCGATGGCGTCCAGCAATTCGCGATGCGACTAGTCTGTGGTCGCCAGTCGGCGTATAGTACTCCCATGAGTTGGGATGCGGACGACGTAGCACTGCTCAAAAAACTCTGGTCCGTAGGACAGAGCGCCGCGCAGATCGCGCGTCGTCTCGGGTATAGCCGTAACGCGGTTTGCGCCAAGCTAACTCGCTTGGACCTGAAGCGCGGTCACAAGGTGCCAACAGCAAAACCCAAGATAAGACCGGCCCCGAAGCGGAGACCAGCGTTGTTGGCTGCCTGCGCCCGCCCGGCGGTAAAGGTAGTGTCGCGGAAGAAAGTAACGAGACAGCCTAAGGAATTCAGCAAGCGCCAGCTATACGCCATACTGGCAGAAGCAGTCAGGAATACGGGGTGATGGGCGCGCCGCGACATTGTTGCGCCCAGCGCCGGGCGGGTTGAGCAATTCGCGCTCCCCCATACAGCCGACGCATATAAATCTAAGTCGTAAATTTAAGTCGTCACGAACTCACGCCGCCTCACTCGAAAACTTCATCGGCGCGAGCGAGCAGCGATGCCGGAACTGTCAATCCGAGTGCCTTTGCGGTCTTCAGGTTAATGGCCAACTGATACTTAGTCGGCGCCTGTACTGGCAGATTGGCAGGCTTCTCGCCTTTGAAGATGCGATCGACGTAGCCCGCGCCGCGCAAGTATGGGTCGATCGTGTCGGGCCCATACGAGATCAGGCCGCCATCGGCCGCGAAGTAGCGATAGGGATAGACAGCTGGCAAGCGGTGCTTGGCCGCAGCAGCGACGATCAAATCGCGACGAACCGCAGTTCCGCCGACCGTCACGACAAGGCCAGTGTTGGGGGAACGCGCAACTGCTGCGATCCCACGCTCCATTTCGTCCGGATCGCCTGCATTGATGGGACGCAACTCCAAAAGATGTTGCGGGGCCATGGCTTGGATCACAGCGAATTGGCCAATGCCGGGACCCCGCGTGGCATCCCGAAGCACCGCCACCCGGGACAGATTTGGCGCGATCTCCTTGAGCAACTCCAGCCATTTTCCGGCGAGACTGTATTCGAACTGGGTAAATCCAGTAACATTACCGCCGGGCTGCGCCATGCTTTCGATCAGGCCCGAGCCGACCGGGTCGATGACCTGCAGGAAGACGATCGGAATATTGTGGGTCGCCCGCACCACTGGAGCGGCGACGACGCTGCCAGAGGTCAAGATCACATCCGGCGCCAGAGCGATCAATTCCGCCGCGAACTTGCGGATCAGCTCAGGATCGTTTTTGGCCCAGCGATAATCAATTCGAATATTGCCGCCGTTGATCCAACCCAATTCCTTTAGTCCTTTCTCAAGGGCCGCACGACGTACCACCGATTCCGGATCGGCTTCCGCAAGCGAATAAAGCACACCGATGCGCCGGACGCGCTCGGGTTGCTGCGCGCGCGCCGCCAGCGGCCACGCAGCCGCCGCTCCCGCAACAAGTGTCATGAACTCGCGTCTGAGCATAATGTCCCCAAGGACGCTGTGCGCGGCAGCTCAGCTTAGCACTTTACGGCTACTTGCGATTTCGAATTGCACGCCGGCCTGGCTTCGGTTCATGGGAGGTCCGTCAACAGCCGTGGTTCGCAACAGCGATCCCAAGCCCAGGCCGGGCCGTGCCCTTAACCAGCACAAGCGTAGGCAGGCAGAAAAGTCATCCGGAACTGCCTACACACATCCGCATTACGTGTGCGGGCCATCGACCGGACAGCGTGGCCTGCACGGCCTCGCTCCCAATCGCCCCCTAGCCCAGAGCGGGCCGTGCTTACTCTACTGGAGCACGCATGGCGTACCCAACCGAGGAGCAGATCCGTAGCCGCGCCCATCAACTTTGGGAGCAAGCCGGAAAGCCGGAAGGAAGGGAAGACGAGTTTTGGCGCTTGGCCGAACAAGAACTGCTGAACGAGGATAAATCCTCGCCAGTGCGCACTCCCGATAACCTTTGAGCAGCTTCGGTCCCAGTCCCAAACGATATGCCAATATTCGCGCTACTGGCGCGCCGCCAGAAGGTCCGGCCGTTATGGCCGAACCTTCCTGGAGAGCTTTGCATAGCGCTGTTTAGTAGCCCTGCTTGCCAGCACCGCCAGTGGTGGACTGCTTGGTGGCGCTGCCAGTCGTGGTATGACTGGGGGTGTATTCCGATGCACCCGGTGCCGTGGATTTAGTGGCTCGGTGCATCCTGTGGCCCGGTGAATACGCAGATGCGCCCGGACCGACCGACTTGGTGGATTTATGTACGGTCGTTTTCTGCGTGGTCGATTTCTGCATCTTATGACCCGGCGTGTTGCTCGAGACACCCTGGGCAAAGCTGGAGGTGGCGAATGCCAGCGCACTCACCACGATAATGGGCTTAAGGTACATTCTGTGTCCTCCTCTGGCATTGGAGTAAACACAACGTCTCTAATCGGCCAACCGTTCCGGGAGCTGATTATTTCTGCCCGAGACGACGCTTGCATCGCAGCCGCAGCACACGTTTTCGACGCCGATCGAAGCCATTTACCGGCTCA
>VAZS01000443.1 GCA_005884855.1 Alphaproteobacteria bacterium
TCCCGCAGTTGGGGATGGGGAGCCAAGTCATGTTGCATATTCGATCGGTGTGGATTTCGCGGTGTTTGATCTCGTTGGCGCTGCTCGCACTTAGCGTAAGCACAGTGTCAGCGCAGGATAGGCGGCAGAATGCCCCCGGCGAGTTCGATTTTTACGTGTTGTCGCTGTCATGGTCACCCTCCTACTGCGAGGAGGCTTCGGAGCGCGGCAGCCAGGGACGATCTCAGACCCAGTGCGGGGGCCGGCCGTTTTCCTTTGTGGTGCACGGCCTCTGGCCGCAATACGAACACGGCTTTCCCAATTATTGCCAGCGCCCGTCGCCTCGGCTCGACCGCAGCATCATGTCCTCGATGCTGGATTTGATGCCGGCGCCGGGACTGATTTTCAACGAATGGGACAAGCACGGCACCTGCTCGGGGCTTGCGGCGCGGGCCTATTTCGAGACCATCCGCAAGGCGCGTTCCGCTGTCAAAATCCCGGTGGAATATCTTGAGCTGTCCGAGCCGAAGACCGTCGCGCCGGCGGAGATCGAAGATGCCTTCGTCAAGGTCAATCCCGGCTTGAGCGCCTCGGCGATCGCCGTGACCTGCAGCGGCAAGCGGCTGAGCGAGGTGCGGATCTGCATGAACAAGGATCTCCAGTTCCGCTCCTGCGAGGAAATCGACCGCCGCGCCTGCCGCCGCGATGAGGTGGTGATGCCGCCAATGCGAGGCGGCTAGGCTCTCCAGTCCCGATGGCAAGATAGGTTACTTTCATCGGGCTGATGTCGTAACCCTGCGGCATGAACTATCGTCACGCTTTCCATGCCGGCGGTTTCGCCGACGTCATCAAGCACATCGTGCTGGTACGCATTCTGCTTCATTTGCAGGAGAAACCGGCGGCCTTTCGGGTCATCGACACCCACGCCGGAGCCGGGCTGTACGAGCTCACCTCTGACGAAGCCCGCCGGGGCGGCGAGTGGCTGACCGGCATCGCGCGGCTGATGCAGGCACGGCTGTCGGAAGCGACGGCGACGCTCGTAAAACCGTATCTCGACATCATCAGGGCGTTCAATCCTGAGCGCGACCTGAAGGCCTATCCCGGTTCGCCACTGATCGCGCGAGCGCTGCTGCGGCCGCAGGATCGCCTGACCGCGTGCGAAATCGAACCGAAAGCGCGCAAGCGCCTCGTCGAAGGGCTGCGCCGCGACGCCCAGGCTCGCGTCGTCGACCTCGACGGCTGGGTCGCATTGCCGGCTTTCGTGCCCCCAAAGGAGCGTCGCGGGCTGGTACTGATCGATCCGTCTTACGAGCAGAAAGACGAGTTCGAACGCCTGGCCGAGGGTTTTACCCAAGCGTTCGAGAAATGGCCGACCGGCAGTTATGTGCTTTGGTACCCGGTGAAAAGCCGCCGCGCCGCCGACAAGCTCGCGCAGCATGTCGCCGAGGCGGTCGGCGCCGGCCCTTCGCCGGGGAAATGCCTGCGGCTGGAGTTCAGTGTGGCCCCGCAGGCGGCTGGTGCTGCGCTGGCCTCGGCTGGTCTTCTGATTGTCAATCCCCCGTGGACGCTGTTGGGCGAGCTGAAGAGCATCCTGCCCGAACTGCAAAAGCCCTTAGGACAAGGAGGGGCCGCCCGGTTCAGGCTTGAGACGCCCTGCCCTTAAGCGCTTGGCCAGATCGGCGCCGCTGGCCTGGCGCGAAAACTCCGATTGCACCGTAGGCAATTTACCGCAAAGCGTATTATGCTTGGCCCTATTCGACCGGCTTACGTGCCGCTTCCCCGATTGGCAGCGGCGGAGTGACAAGGCCTCGACACGATCTTGAAGACGGATCGGCGATTACGCCTAATCCGCAGGTGGCCAAGCTTTCCGACAGCGCGAATGCCGGGTCGGGCCGTTACGCGAGCGCGTAACGGCGCAGCAGTACGGGGAGGAGTTTCCCGATGGCCATGACTGGTACGGTCAAGTTCTTCAATGGAGAACGTGGCTATGGCTTCATCAAGCCCGATGACGGCGGCCGCGACGTTTTCGTTCACATCACGGCGGTAGAGCGGGCTGGATTGAAGGAACTGCTGGAAGGACAGCGCATCACATTCGAGGTTGAACCGGACAAGAAAGGCAAAGGCCCGAAAGCCGTGAACCTCGTGATTTCATCCTAGGGCATGATGCAGGAAACCAGTTACAGGTTTTCGCAAAAAGCTCTCTGCAAGCCACGCTCGTAATTCACCTAAGCCAAATCAAAATGCGTGAAAGTGATAGTTCACGCCCGCGCGCACCGTTCCGAATCGATAACCGTTCGAGGTACCGGTGACGGTGAAATGGCTGTCAGCGAGATCGACGTAGAGATATTCGATCTTGGCGCTCCAGTTCTGCGCGAAGCCGAATTCGGCGCCGGCGCCAGCGGTCCAGCCCACGTTAGTGTGGGATTCAGACAGGCCGAATGTCTCGCCCCGCAATTCGCCGAACGCCAAACCGCCGGTGCCATAGAACATGATATTATTGAGAGCAAAGCCGACGCGACCGCGCACGGTGCTGAACCAGGGGTTCGAGAATTTCCAAGGCGCAAATGTGTCGTCCGCGCCGGTTGCTTGAAGGTCGCCTTCGACGCCGAACACCCACGGACTGATGTGCCAATTGTAGCCGGCCTGGACGCCTCCCGCGAACCCCGATGGTTTGGTCGGATTATTGTCTACCGATCGCCCAAACAGCGGCGATCAATACCATCCCGCGCAAAACGATCCTGCTCATCCCACTCTCCCCAACGCAACTGCCGTGATCGCTGGTTCGTGCGCCGAATGCTCGCGCCACGCGAACCGGCATGCTTACGGAAACCCCATTTTTACTGATAAGATTTATCGAGAGTTTTAGGTTAAAGGCTTGTTAAGAGCTGTTACCGCCCGCTCAGCAATCTTAACAAAGTGTTACGCGCGATCCCGCCGGTCACTGATCGCACAGGGGCCGCAACGCTGGCGAGGCCGGGTACCCGCGCTTAGGTTTGGATCATGGATCACGATTCCAGCGATGACCCGGAAGGCCCTGCCCAGCCGCCGACGCGCAGTTCCCAACCGGAGGCGCAAGAACTGGCAGCACCGGATGTCGATCCCGCCACGGTCAGCACCGAGGAGGAGGACGAGCCGCGGCTGCCCGAGGTTGCGGAAGAGAGCGAGGCGGTACCGGAAGGCCCGCTCGCCGTTGGCCATGCCGCAATCGAACGCGCGGTGCGGTCCGCCCCAACCTCGCCCGGCGTGTATCGCATGCTGAATGCGGCGCACGACGTGCTCTATGTCGGCAAAGCAAAAAATGTCCGCAACCGGCTTGCCTCTTACGCCCGGGTAAGCGCGGTGCAGCCGGCCCGCATCCTGCGCATGATCGCGGCCACAGTGACGGTCGAGATCGTATCCACTACGACGGAAACCGAGGCCCTGCTGCTCGAGGCCAACCTGATCAAGCAGTTGCGTCCTCGCTTCAACGTGCAACTGCGCGACGACAAGTCGTTTCCCTACATTCTGATCACCGGCGATCATTGGGCTCCGCAGATACTCAAGCATCGTGGCGCGCAAACGAGGCCAGGGCAATATTTCGGGCCATTCGCTTCGGCGGGCGCGGTCAATCGCACCATCACGGCCCTGCAGCGCGCCTTCCTTGTGCGTTCCTGCACCGATTCGTTCTTCGAAAGCTGCACCCGGCAGTGCCTGCTCTATCAAATCCGCCGCTGCTCCGGGCCGTGTACCGGCGAGATCGATTTCCCCGGCTATACCGAGCTGGTGCGCGAGGCCAAGGATTTCCTGTCGGGGCGCAGTCGGCTGGTCAAACAAGAGCTGGCGGCGGAAATGCCATCCATCAGGAGGGCGGATACTCCTGTGTCGAGGTATTCTTCTTTCGCACCGGACAGAACTGGGGCAACCGCGCCTATTTTCCGCGCGCGGAGAAGTCGTTCACTCCGGAAGAAGTATTGGCGTCGCTGCTCGCGCAGTTCTACGATGACAAACCCCCACCGAAGCTCGTTTTGCTGTCGCACCAGATCGAGGAGCAACAACTGCTCGCTGACGCGCTCTCCCTCAAGGCTGGCGTCAAGGTGGAAGTCACGACGCCTCGGCGGGGCGAGAAAAAGGAGCTGGTCGCACATGCGCTGACCAATGCGCGCGAGGCGTTGGGGCGCAAGCTCGCCGACACCGCGACCCAGGGGCGGCTTTTGGAACGACTGGTCACGACGCTTGGCCTGCCAGATCCGCCCAAGCGAATCGAGGTCTACGACAACAGCCACATCCAGGGCACAAACGCGGTCGGCGCCATGATCGTGGCCGGCCCGGACGGCTTCATCAAGAACCAGTATCGCAAGTTCAATATCAAATCCGAAGGCCTGGCACCCGGCGACGACTATGCGATGATGCGCGAAGTGCTGGAGCGGCGCTTCAAGCGGCTCATGGCGCCGGCTCCGGAAGCCGATGTCCTCAAGCCCAAGCCGGACGACGAATCGTTCCCGCAATGGCCCGACCTCGTCATCATCGATGGCGGCCGCGGACAGCTCAATGCGGTCAGTGAAATCTTCGAACAACTGGGGCTGACGCAGGTATCGCTGCTGGCGGTCGCCAAGGGACCGGACCGCGACGCCGGCCGCGAAACCCTGTTCATGCCGGGCAAAGAGGCGATCAAGCTGGAGCCGCGCGATCCGGTGCTGTATTTCATCCAGCGGCTGCGCGACGAGGCGCACCGATTCGTGATCGGCTCGCACCGCAAGCTGCGCAAAAAGGACATGCGCGAGGCCGGTTTGCAGGAGATCCCCGGCATCGGCCCGTCACGCAAACGTGCCTTGCTGCACCACTTTGGAACCTTGAAGGAGATCGAACGGGCATCTATCGCCGATCTCGGCAAGGTTCCGGGCGTCAGCGCCGAAAGCGCGCGCAAGATTTTCGAGTTTTTTCACGCCCGGCCGGGCTGAGACGGGCTGAACGGTTCGATCGTATGGCCATCATCCCCAACAGGCCCGCGACCCTCGGTTGACCTTGAAGCTTCGGCGGTATTGGTAAGACGGATGAACATCGCAGCGACAAAGGGTGCGGCGAAGAACTCGCTTTCCCTGCCGAACATCCTGACCTATGCGCGAATCGCCGCCATTCCGGTGGTGGTCGGCTGCATCTATGCGCAGGCTATTCTGGACGGGCCCCTGTGGCTGCGCTGGGTAGCCGTGGCCGTGTTTATCGCCGCCGGCGTCACGGACTTTCTCGATGGCTACTATGCGCGAATATGGGACCAGCATTCAGCGTTC
>VAZS01000009.1 GCA_005884855.1 Alphaproteobacteria bacterium
GGGCAGTGAATTCGCTGCATGAATGTCCCCAGCCGAATTCAGGATCCGGAAAATTACCTTGGTAGCAGTAGGGCGAGCCGAAGTGCTCGCCGACTTTCGTCACCCGGTTGAGTTCGTCCTCGGGCACGTCTTCAGAGGCCCAGTCGCGTCCGTTGTCGGTAAAATACAGTTGCTTGTTTTCCGGGTGCCAGTCGAAACCCACGGTATTGCGAACACCACGTGCGATCACCTCGGCGCCGCTGCCGTCGAGATTCATCCGCCGGATCTGTCCGTGGGCATCGTCATGGAGCACGTTATTGCCGGGCTGTCCGATCGGGACATACAGCTTGTTGTCAGGCCCGATGGCGATGAACTTCCAGCCATGTGCTTCGTCTTTGGGCAAGTTGTCATAGATCATCGTCGGCTTGGGCGGATTGTCCAGGACGTCGTCAACCTTCTCGATCTTGGAAATTTTCGACAGCTCGGCAATGTTCGGCAATGTAGAGCGTGCCGTCCTTGAAGGCGACGCCATTGGGACGGTAAAGGCCCGACGCGACAACCTTGACCGTTCGCTTCCCGTCCTTGTTGACGATGGCATAGACCTTGTCGACGAGGCGGCTGCCGACAAACACCGTGCCCTTGTCGCTCATCGCCAATGAACGGGCGTTCGCCATGCCGGATGCGTAAACCTCGATATTGAATCCGGCCGGCACTTTGAGCTTGGCCAGCGGCAATTTGTCCGCAGCGGCTGGAATTGGAGGCGGCGCGACTGGCGCGAGCTTGGCCGCGGCTTCGTTGCCGGCGGGCCGCCCGATCAGCGGCGAACCCGGCGGAAGCGGCGCGCCAGCAGGCGCGGGAGCGGCTGGTGCATTAGCCGGCTGCGCGGCAGCGCCGACCGTGAAAACGCTTATAAGAGCGCCCGCGAGCAACAGGCTGCGCGGCCTAAAGTAGATCGTCATGAAGTCCTCCCCCGATGCCAAAGCCCTACTCGGGCCGGCAAGCACGTTGCCAGCGCCGGTCGCTTCCCGGTACTCTCCGATATTTCTCCCTCGATAGGCAATCGGAAATGTCAGGCAGGCTGGCGCATCTGTGTCCGCGTTCAGTGCCTTGTAGCGGGCGCGTCCGAGAAGTTGAGGATCGCTTCCGTGAATGGAAATTCCAGCACGACCTCGCCTGCATCATCCGTCACTTCCAGAACAGCGCTCAACAAGCCCGCTTCGGCGCCTTCGGTCTTCAGCAATTCCCGGATCATGGCGCGGGCAATTTCCCACGCCCGATCGGGATCGCGCAGGTCTTCGCCTTCGGGATCGGAGATCAACTCGTCCCCGATACGGGTGTTGAAAAAATACCGGGGCATGGTCCAGATCCATTCGGTTGAGGGTCCAATTCAACGAGCCATGTAGCTCACAAGTTCTTTATCCGGAATTCGCACGTGAGAGCGACCCGTTTCTGTTGCGCCCCCTACTCCGAAATCCACTTAAGGCATTGGAACGATGGCTATTTCCCAACAAGACCGCACATTAAAGTGAATTGTTTCGCAGCGCAGCAAAGCTCTCCCGTTGTTTTACGGAAAAAAATTTCGCTGGCGAAGTTTTCATTCCTGATTAGTTTGGGCGCGAGGGCGGAGTTCGTCCGGTTAGCAAGGAGAGCCAAAATGGCCTGGAAGACCCCGAAGATCGTAGAAGTGCCGGTCGGCATGGAAATCAACATGTATGCGTGCGCCGCCCGCAAATAAGCGGCCGCAACAGCTTCACGTCTTCACGCAAGGTGGACCATCGGGCGTGACACGTTCCCAACCGCGGGGTCGTGTCGACGCCGATGGCCACCTTCGAATGTTTTGAGATCTCGACGCTTCGGAATTTCCAGGAGACGAATCATGCTTCGCGTCGTCGTCCTCGGCGCCGCGGCAGGTGGTGGCGTTCCGCAATGGAATTGCGGATGTCCGGTTTGCCGGACAGCGCGAACCGAACATCCCGAGCTTCAAAGCACCCAGGCATCGATCGCGATCAGTGCCGACGGCGAGCACTGGTTCCTAATCAATGCATCTCCGGATTTGCGCCAGCAACTGATCGCAACACCGCAGCTTCATCCTGTAGCCGGCAAGCTTCGTCATAGCCCGATATCAGGCGTGATCCTGACCAATGGCGAAATCGATGCTGTTGCCGGGCTGCTGTCGATGCGGGAAGGCTGGCCATTCACCATATATGCGCACCCCAGAGTGCTTTCGATTTTGAAAGACAACAGCATCTTCAACGTGCTGAGCGAAAAAAATGTGCGGCGTCAGCCGATCGAGTTAGACCGTGCATTCCAGCCGGCGCTACCCGACGGCTCGCCGTCCGGCATCGAGATCGAGCCGTTCGCCGTGGCGGGCAAGGCTGCGTGGTATCTGGAAGGCAAGCCTCATCCCGACGGCCGTCCTCAAAACAGCGGAAGCGACGGCGGGGGAGACACGCTGGGGCTTCGCATCGCCGACAAAACCACTGGGAAGTATTTCTACTTTCTCGCTGCCTGTGCCGGGATCACCGACGATCTGAAGGCCCGGCTTGCGGGTGCGCCGTTGATCTTCTTCGACGGCACCGTGTGGCGTGACGACGAATTGATCGCTGCCGGGCTCGGCAACAAAACCGGCCAAAGCATGGGACATATCGCGATGTCAGGCGAAAACGGCGCGATCGGAAGTCTTGCCGGCCTCGACATCGCCCGAAAGATATTTTTGCATATCAACAATTCCAATCCGGCGCTGTTGCACGATTCCGCGGAGCGCGAGATAGCGGAACGTGCGGGCTGGCAAATCCCCGCCGATGGAACGGAGATCACTCTTTGAACGCGACGGCCCCAGACGGTATGACTGCCTTTTCGCGCGGCGGCCAGGCGCCGTTGCAAAGCGCCGAAGAACTGGAAGCCGCGCTCCGCCAGATCGGCGCTTTGCGCTACCACAACCTGCACCCGTTTCATCGCTTGCTGCACGGCGGCAAGCTGAACAAGGGGCAAGTGCAGGCCTGGGCGCTGAACCGCTATTATTACCAGAGCACGATACCCCTCAAAGACGCCGTGGTGATCTCGCGGTTCCGCGATCGCGGGATTCGGAGGGAATGGCGGCACCGAATCGAAGACCATGACGGCGAGGTCGGCAGCGAAGGCGGAATCGAGCGCTGGCTGAAGCTGACCGAAGGCCTCGGACTCGATAGCGCCTATGTGGAATCCACCGAGGGCATTCTTCCGGCGACACGATTTGCGGTGGAGGCCTATGTGCATTTCGTGCGTGACAGGAGCCCGCTCGAAGCCATCGCCTCCTCGCTGACGGAACTGTTCGCACCCAATCTGCACGAAGAACGCATCTCGGGAATGCTGGCGCATTACGAGTTCGTCAATCCCGACATCATGAGCTATTTCAGCCGGCGTCTGACCCAGGCTCCGCGTGACGCCAACTTCGCGCTCGAATACGTCAAGGCGCACGCCAAGACGCCAGCGGAACGCGAGGCGGTTTGCAACGCGCTACTTTTCAAGACCAACGTGCTATGGGTTCAGCTCGATGCGCTGTATCATGCTTACGTCGAAGGCCACGTGCCGCCGGGCGCGTTCGTTCCCAAAGAAAATTAGAACATTAGAGGGGAAGCGATGGCGGGCCGTATCCGCAATATCACCGTCAGCGAAGCCAGCCGGCCGATCCTGCCACGGCATGCCAAGCTGAAGTTCGATCAGACCCGGCAGGTCTGGGTCCTGCTGGCGCCAGAGCGAGTGCTGGCGCCGGACGAAATCGCGGTGGAAGTGTTGCGGCTGTGCGATGGCGTCCGCAATGTCGAGCAGATGGTCGATCATCTCGCCGCAAAATACACCGCCGAACGTGGTGCGATTTCGGCCGATGTCGTCGCCATGCTGCAGGACCTTGCCGACAAGGGGTTTCTGACCGAAGCGCGCGAGAAGACATCATGAGTCCGACGGAAGCGAATACGAATATTGCAGGCGTCGATCCCTCCGACGGGCTGGCGGTGCTGGAGCAGCGCGGCTCGGTTGCCGAGACTTTCGGCATTCCGTTGGCGGTGCTCGCCGAGCTGACGCATCGCTGCCCGCTGCAGTGTCCCTATTGCTCCAATCCGGTTGAGCTGGAGCGCGGCGGCAGCGAGCTGACCACCGAAGAATGGAAGAACGTCCTTACCGAACTCGCCGAAATCGGCGTGCTGCAAATCCATTTCTCCGGCGGTGAGCCGACCGCGCGCAAGGATCTGGTCGAGCTTGTGCAGCACGCCAGCGATGTCGGGCTGTACTCAAACCTGATTACTTCCGCCGTGCTGCTGACCCGCGAAAAATTATCAGCGCTCGCCGATGCCGGACTCTGCCACGTGCAGATCAGCTTTCAGGGCAACGAGCCGGTACTGGCCGACCGCGTCGCTGGTTTCAAAGGCGCGCATCAAAAGAAAATTGAGGTCGCGAGGTGGACGCGCGAGCTTGATCTGCCATTGACGGTTAATGCGGTCATGCATCGGCAAAACCTGTTTCAGCTCCCGGACATCATCCAGATGGCGCTCGATATGGACGCCGACCGGCTGGAAGTAGCGAATGTGCAATATTATGGCTGGGCGCTAAGAAACCGCGCGGCGCTGATGGCGAGCGTGGCACAGATCGAGGAGACCAGCCGCATCGTCGAGCAGGCACAGGCGCGCCTGAAGGGCACCCTCGAGATCGACTACGTGGTCCCGGATTATTATGCGCTGCGGCCAAAGAAGTGCATGGGCGGCTGGGGTCGGCAGTTTTTTAATATTTCCCCGGCCGGCAAGATCCTGCCCTGCCACGCGGCCGAGAGCATTACCGGGCTTGAATTCCTGTCGGTGCGATCGAACCATTCGATCGCCTGGATCTGGCAGAACTCCGACGCGTTCAATCGATATCGCGGCACCGGCTGGATGCCGGAGCCGTGCAAAAGCTGCGAGTTCAGGGAAGTCGATTTCGGCGGCTGCCGGTGTCAGGCCTTTGCGCTGACCGGCGACGCCGGCAACACCGATCCAGCTTGCACGCTCTCGCCGATGCACGAGCAGATTTTCAAACTGGCGGAACAGGAAGCCGCTGGTGGAAGCAACCGCTTCCTCTATCGCAATTTCGCCGGGGGTACGCTGGAGATGGACGGGGACAATGGCGCCTGACGCCGACGCGGGAAAATCAATTGCCCAACGCTCCGATGCGTTCGCGCCGCTGACGTCGCAACTGCTACCGGCCGGCGATGGCCACGAGATTTACGTCGAAAGCGTGGGCCGAGCCGGGGGCATCCCCGCGATCTATCTGCACGGTGGACCCGGCAGCGGCTGCCAGCCCGATCACCGCAGGCTGTTCGACCCCGAGCGTTTCCACGCCATCCTGTTCGATCAGCGCGGCGCCGGCCGAAGCCGCCCCAAGGCCCGCCGCGAGCACAACAGCCTGCAGCATCTGATCGCTGACATGGAGCTGATCCGGGACCAATACGGCATCAGACGCTGGATGATCGTCGGGGGATCGTGGGGTGCGACGCTTGCGCTCGCCTATGCGCAGGCGCATCCGGATCGGGTCAGCGGCATCGTGTTGCGAGCGACCTTTCTCGGCACCCGGCAAGAGCTGGAAGGCGCATTCCTGGACGCCCTGCCGCGGTTTTATCCGGATCTTAGCGACGACTTCATCAGCGTGCTGCCGCCGGACGAGCGCAGTCAGCCGCTCGATGCATATTGGCGCCGAATTCTCGATCCCGATCCCGATGTGCACGGCCCGGCCGCGCGGGCCTGGCATGACACGGAGCGCATTCTTTCGGAACATGCGCCTGGCCGTGTACGGCTTGATCTCGCGTCGGACAACTCATCACGCGCCCTGCCCGCCACGCCATTCATGGAAGCGCATTATTTCCACAATGATTGCTTCATGAAACCTGGGCAGCTGCTGGCGGAGGCGGCGAGCTTAACTCGTATCGCCGGCGTCATCGTGCAAGCCCGTTACGATTTGCTGTGTCCGCCGGCCACCGCGCGAGCGCTCCATGCAGTGTGGCCCGACTCTGAGGTTCGTTTCGTCGAAGGCGCCGGACACTCGCTGTACGATCGCGGTGTCAGGGATGCGGTGATGAAGGCGATCGCGGATCTGGCCTCTCGATCGTCCAATTAGGATCGTCGATAATGCCGCTCGCCGGAAAGGGAATGCTGCTGACTTCGATGGATATCGATCCGTCGCACGAGGCCGATTTCAACCGATGGTACGATCGCGAGCATCTTGTCGAGCGCGTCGCGATCGACGGGTTTCTCGAAGCGCGCCGCTACGTCGCCCATCGGGGCAGCGCGAAATATCTCTGCCTGTATTCGACCGAGACATTCGAGGTTCTCGACAGCCCGGCCTATCGCGCCGCGCTGATGAATCCAACCGATTGGTCAAAGACGAATCTGGCGCGATTCAAGAACATGATCCGCACGATTGCGCGCATCACCATCAGTCGCGGAGAGGGCCGTGGCGCCGCGCTTGGCGTCATTCGGCTTCGTCCCGCCAGCGGAAGCGAAGACAAGTTGCGCGCCATGCTGCACGAGAAACTCGACCCCGAAAAGCTCGAAGGCGTCGTCTCGATGCATCTGATCGAAAGCGATCCGTCCCTTTCCAAACCGCTGACCGAAGATCCACCGATTTCCGACCCCGGCGCCGAGGACTGGTTTGTGCTGATCGATGCCACAAACATAGACTTGGTCTCGGCCGCAATGGCGGCGCGCTTCACTGGAACGGTGGCGTTCGCGCAGGGAATACTGGTTGCGGCGGGTAGCTACCATTTGATGTGGGACCTGGCGCGAAGCTAAATCGTTTATCCCTGAGGAATGAGAAAAACGCGGCATAAAGCATCATGTTGCAGTGCCGCATACAGCCGCATAGCGTTAAGGTCAGGGAGGCAGACCAATAGGGAATGGCCGCTGGGCAAAAATGGCTTTTCAGCCCATCGCCGATCATATTGAATGCCCCGATTCAGCAAACCCATGTTATGGCTGGCGAACCAGAAGAGCGCCGTAATGAGCGTTCGCAACAAAACTAAAAGGCCACGCGGATTCTCCTCGCCGTGTGGACGAAGGTAGGAATGAAACCGACTGATATCGCGGCACCCGATTACTTTCATAAAGTTGTCGACTGCCAGTGGGCCTGTCCCGCACACACGCCAGTTCCAGAATACATCCGATTGATTGCTGAAGGCCGTTATAGCGACGCCTACATGGTCAATTGGAGATCCAATGTGTTCCCGGGAATTCTCGGACGCACTTGCGATCGTCCGTGCGAGCCCGCATGCCGCCGCGGCCGCGTCGAGGAAACGCCGGTGGCGATCTGCCGGCTTAAACGCGTCGCCGCTGATTTCAAGGACGACGTCAAGCACCGGATGCCTCAGCCATCGGCGAAAAACGGTCGACGAATCGCGATCGTCGGCGGCGGTCCCGCCTCGCTAACGGTGGCGCGCGATCTCGCGCCGCTGGGCTACCATTGCACCGTGTTCGATTCCGATCCCAAGGCTGGCGGCATGATGCGCACGCAGATTCCGAAATTCCGGCTGCCGGATTCGGTGATCGATGAGGAAACCGACTACATCCTCGATCTCGGCATTGAGTTCAGGGGCGGTCAACGCATCGACAGCCTGAAGAAGCTGCTCGGAGAAAATTACGACGCGATCTTTGTCGGCTCCGGCGCGCCGCGTGGCCGCGAGCTGGAGATCCCCGGCCGCAAGGAAGCTGCCGGCAATATTCACATCGGCATCGATTGGCTCTCCAGCGTATCGTTCGGCCACGTCGAAAAGATCGGCAAACGCGTGATCGTGCTCGGCGGCGGCAACACCGCGATGGACTGCTGCCGCACCGCGCGCCGTCTCGGCGGCGAGGACGTCAAGGTGATCGTGCGTTCCGGGTTCGAGGAAATGAAAGCTTCGCCCTGGGAAAAAGAAGACGCCATTCACGAAGACATTCCGATCGGTCGGCCAGGAAAACGCCTTCCCCTGGATCGAGCGCGACTGCGGAGTCGAATTCGACAAATGGAACATGCCGAAGGTCGATACCAAGACCATGGGCTCGACCAATCCGAAGGTGTTCTTTGGCGGCGACGCCGCGTTCGGTCCGAAAAATATCATCTGGGCCGTCGCGCATGGCCATGACGCGGCTCTGTCGATCCACAAGCTTCTCTCCGGCGAGGACATCACCGAGCGTCCGCTTCCTGAGGTGCAAGTCTTTTCGCAGAAGATGGGCATCCACGAATGGAGCTACGACAACGACGTTTCCGCCGACAAGCGCTACAAGGTGCCACATCGTGACAAGGTCATCGCGCTAAAGGACATCCGCGCCGAAGTCGAACTCGGTTACGACGTCAAGCTCGCGCTCGGTGAGGCGCAACGCTGCCTGAACTGCGATATCCAGACCGTAT
>VAZS01000444.1 GCA_005884855.1 Alphaproteobacteria bacterium
TATTGCGCCACCAATCCCGCATATGCCTCCAACGCTTACGCGTATGGCGGTGTGCATAAGCGAGTTCGATGATCCAACGGCAGATCAGGCGACCCCGCGCTCGTTGCGAACTAGCTGCGAGGCGTCGTAACGGTCGTCCTTTCGCGAGCTAGGCCACGGCAACTCCTCATGAACTATGAAGCTTATTTCCGCCAGCAACTTGAGGGCCTTCATCGCGAAGGACGGTATCGCGTATTTGCACATCTGGAGCGCAAGGCAGGTGCCTTCCCACGCGCTAAGCGGCACAATCCGGGCGGTCCCGGGGAAGTGACAGTGTGGTGTTCGAACGACTATCTTGGCATGGGTCAGCATCCCGCAGTGCTTGCGGCGATGCATGAGGCGATCGACAGTTGCGGCGCCGGCGCCGGCGGCACTCGCAATATTGCCGGAACCAATCACTATCATGTGCTACTGGAACGCGAGTTGGCCGAGCTGCACCGCAAGGAAGCCGCGCTCCTGTTCACGTCGGGCTATGTGTCCAACATGGCCTCGCTTAGCACGCTGGCTTCGCGCATTCCCGGATGCACGATCCTGTCGGACGAACTCAACCACGCCTCCATGATCGAGGGTATCCGCCACAGCCGCAGCGAAACCCGTATTTTCGCCCACAACGATCCGCGCGATCTCGAGCGCAAGCTGAGCGATCTGGATCCGCACGCGCCGAAGCTGGTTGCGTTTGAATCGGTCTATTCGATGGACGGCGATATCGCGCCGATCGCGGAGCTTTGCGACGTCGCGGATGCCTGCAACGCCATGACCTATCTCGACGAAGTCCATGGCGTCGGCCTCTATGGCCCGAACGGCGGCGGTATAGCCGACCGGGAGGGATTGAGCGATCGGCTCACGGTGATCGAAGGCACGCTGGCCAAGGCCTTCGGCGTGGTCGGTGGCTATGTCGCGGCGTCGGCGACGATCTGCGATTTCATCCGCAGCTTTGCTTCCGGATTTATCTTCACCACGTCGCTGCCCCCCGCGGTGACGGCCGGCGCATTGGCCAGCGTTCGTCATCTCAAGGCCAGCTCGGAGGAACGCGCGCGGCATCAGGATCGGGTGGCGCGGCTACGGTCGCGGCTCGATCAGACCGGCGTGGCGCATCTCGACAATCCCAGCCACATCGTGCCGGTCATGGTGTGCGATCCTGTGCTGTGCAAGCAGATCAGCGACGTGCTGATTGATCGCTATGGCATCTATGTCCAGCCGATCAACTACCCGACGGTTCCACGCGGCACTGAACGGTTGCGGATCACGCCCTCGCCGCATCACAGCGATGCCGACATCGAGCATCTGGTGCAGGCGCTGGCGGAGATCTGGGCGGAGGTCGGACCCGCCAAGGCGGCGTGACAGTGATTAGTGTTTCGAGACTTGAAGGGCAACTGGAGATACACATGGAAGACACTCATTCCCTGATACCATTTTGAAATTCCTTGTTCTCCAAATTATTTTCCCTGATAATCCGCGTAGGGAATTGCAACGAGAAGCCGCTGCAGCACAGGGGTTTGATGCAACCAAATAGGCTTCTGAGACACCCAAATCGCAAAATTCCCTGTAAAATTCCCTGATACCAGGGAATTTGCTTAGAGACTGGTGCGATCAGCACTGCGTCGCCAGCCAGCCAGTGCGGTTGTCGGAGAATTTTCCTCCGAACCGGCGCGCGGTAACGCTACCATCTACGACAGTGAACCTATCGGACATCAATCTTGAATGTGACGCACGAGGACAACCCGATCGACGAGATTTCACGGATCGAAGCCCAGCTCGAGGAGCTTGCCGGGATCTCGGAGCGATGCCGAAAGATTATATTGGTTTCGAAGGTGGCAATCGCGGCTGGCGTCGCATTACTGCTCTTTACGATGCTCGGCTTGTTCGGATCCAATCAGGCCGCCGCGATCGGATCGATTGCCGTGGTGCTAGGCGGAATCGTGTCGGTCGGATCCAACGTCAGTACTTTGGAACAGACAATGGCCGCAATGAGCGCCGCCGAGGCGCTCCGTTCGGATCTGATCAGCAGGATCGAGCTTCGAGTGGTTGGTGACAGGAAAGTATGAAACGGAATGACCCAAGTCTGACATCACAGCGGGCCTTCCGGTACTAGGATGGAGCCGCTACGATGGGTCCAAAGGCCCGAGCAGATATGAAGCGACGCAATCTTATTTTGGCGCTCGGCGGCGTGGTGGTTGCCTGGCAAGCGGCAGGCCGTGCGCAGCAATCGAGCGGGCCGGTGATCGGATTTCTCAGCCCGCGGTCACCCGACGAGAGTTCGCATCTTATTGCAGCATTCCGCCGAGGCTTGGGAGAAGCCGGCCTCGCCGAGGGCCAGAATGCTTCGGTCGAATACCGCTGGGCGCTGGGCGAGTACGCCAAACTGCCGATGCTCGCAACCGAGCTCGTGCGCGGACAGATTGATGTGCTGGTTGCCGTTGGGGGCGAGCCTGCCGTACTGGCAGCCAAAGCCGCGACCTCAACGATCCCCATCATTGCCGTATTCGTTGGTGACCCGGTTGAAAGCGGCCTTGTTGCAAGCCTCAACCGCCCGGGCGGGAACATCACCGGGATAAGCGGTATCAATGGTACGCTGGAAACCAAACGATTGGGCTTGCTGCATGAACTCGTCCAACGGGCAATGACGCTCGGTTTACTCCTGAACCCCAACTTTCCGGCAGCGGCGCGGCAGTTGAAGGACATGCAGGAGGCGGCACGCTCTATCGACGTGCAGCTTCAGATTTTTAACGCACGCACCGATCCCGAAATAGATGCGGCCTTTGAGACCGTCGCGCAACGGCGTATTCGCGGGCTTGTAGTAGCGGCCGACACATTGTTCGTTACCCATCGCGACAGATTGGTTGCCTTGGCAGCGCGGCATGCGGTGCCAGCAATTTACAGTTTGCGCGAATTTGCCGCGTTGGGTGGCTTGATGAGCTACGGTATCGATTTGCAGGACCTTTACCGCAATGTCGGCCTGTATGCCGGCCGTATTCTCAAGGGGACGAGGCCTGCCGATTTGCCTATCATGCAGCCGACCAAATTCGAAATGGTCATTAACATGAAGACAGCCAGAAAACTTGACCTCGCGGTGCCCGCCACGCTGCTGGCCCAGGCCGACGAGGTGATTGAGTGAGAGTCGCCAACTCGGTTTACAGGGAAAAGTAGGAAGTAGTCGGCCGACCAAAATCACGTGAATGCTTCTTAGACAATCCGTAAATCGTCGGCCGGACGACCAGGTTGCTCTATACGTGGCGTCTGGCCGCCGCGCAGAACAGAATTTCCTTCGTATAACGTCCTCTGGTCGATTGCGGCTGGGGCAAGCCAGTGTTGTTCGTCCATCTCGCCATTCAATCCATATACGGCCAGCGCGTTGCTATATATGACCTGATGAATGGCGTCAGCGCCTACGCCGCGCTGAGCCATCAGGCGAGCCGTCTTTGCGACAGCCAGCGGGTCCGACACGCCCCAGTCGCAAGCGGAATCGACGATGAGCCGATCGGGACCGAAGCTCTCGACTAGCGCCGCCATGCGTTCACTACCCATCTTGGTCTGTGGGTAGATCGAAAAAGCACACCAATAGCCGCGGTTGAGAACTTCGCGGATCGTTTCCTCATTGTTGTGGTCAATCACGCAACGCGCGGGATCAAATTTGTGCTCCTTCAATACATCCATGGTTCGCAGCGTGCCCGCGCGCTTGTCGCGGTGTGGCGTGTGAATCATGATAGGAAGTAAGTATTCCTTTGCCAGCTCGATCTGCTTGCGCAACGCCTTGTCTTCGAGGGACGTTTGTTCATCGTAGCCTAGCTCGCCCATCGCGACCACGCCTTCCTTGACGAGAAAGCGTGGCAAGGCATCTATCACGGCTTCCGCCAATGCTTCGTTATTGGCCTCCTTTGGGTTCAGGCCGA
>VAZS01000010.1 GCA_005884855.1 Alphaproteobacteria bacterium
GCGCGCTTTTAACGCAAGTACCGCGCCGATGAACGCCCAGCGATTGTTGTCGATAACGCCCTCGCGTTGCAGAGCGTCGGCAATGTCAGTCATTCCCGCGCGGGCCGGAATGTTGACAATCCTCTCCTCTTGCAATGGGCCCGGAGCCTCGATCTTCTGTTTGCCGTAGATGTATGCGCCGCCGGCCCCGATCATCAGGACCAGTATGAGGGTGATGATGGCGTTGCCGACCACGACGAATGGATTACGGGCGCGCTTCGATCGTTTTGGCGGCGGCGGAAGCTGCTCAGGCTCCAGCGCGGCGCGTGGGCTTCGTGGCGAAATAGGCGGCCTCTCACTCATCGATAAACCTGAAGTCCTGCCGGTTAAATCGTGGCTTGGCGGAGCTGCCGCAACGGTCTGTGATCAACGCGTTTATGATTCGTCAGCGAATACGGCGAAACGGTGGAGTCTTGTCGATACGCGTCAGTTGGCCACGCGCTGCATGATGAGGGAAGCGTTGGTACCGCCGAAGCCGAACGAATTCGAGAGCGCGACGTTGATCTCGCGCTTGCGCGGCATCAACGGCACCAGATCGATCGCCGTTTCCACGGATGGGTTCTCAAGATTGATAGTCGGCGGAGCGATGTTATCGCGAATCGCCAGGATACTGAATATCGTCTCTACCGCGCCCGCGGCGCCCAGCAAATGTCCCGTCGACGATTTAGTCGAGGACATCGATATCTTCGAGGCGGCGTTGCCCAACAGCCGTTCCACCGCCCCGAGTTCGATCTCGTCACCGACCTGCGTCGAAGTTCCATGCGCATTGATGTAGTCGATTTCCGAAGAACTGATTCCTGCGCGTTTCATGGCCGCGCTCATGCTCCTGAATGCGCCATCGCCATCGGGGGTCGGGGCGGTAATGTGATAGGCGTCGCCGGATAGTCCGTAGCCGATCACCTCCGCGTAAATTCGCGCGCCGCGGCTCTTGGCATGCTCGTATTCCTCGAGCACCGCGATGCCGGCGCCTTCGCCCATGACGAAGCCGTCGCGATCCCGGTCGTAGGGACGCGAGGCTCTTTCCGGGGTCTCATTGAACCCGGTCGATAGCGCACGGGAGGCGCAAAATCCCGCCATCGACAGCCGGCAAATCGGGGACTCCGTTCCGCCCGCTACCATGACATCCGCGTCCCCAAGCGCGATAAGCCGGCTGGCATCGCCGATCGCATGCGCGCCGGTCGAACACGCCGTCACCACGGAATGATTGGGCCCCTTGAGTCCGTGCGCGATCGAGACATAGCCCGAAGCGAGATTAATCAGGCGCCCGGGAATGAAGAATGGTGACACCTTGCGCGGTCCGCGCTCGTTCAGGAGCAGCGCGGTGTCGGCGATGCCTGACAGGCCGCCGATCCCAGAGCCAATCATGGTGCCGGTGGCACAGCGATCCTGTTCGGTGGAAGGATGCCAACCAGCGTCGTCGAGCGCCTGGCGTGCCGCGCACATGGCGAAAATAATGAAATCGTCGACCTTGCGCTGATCCTTCGGCTCCATCCACTGATCGGGATTGAAGGTACCGTTGCTGCCGTCGCCCCGCGGAATCAGGCAGGCGATCCGGCTGGTCAAATCGGAGACGTCAAATGTCTCGATCTTCTTGGCGCCGCTCTCGCTATTGAGGATGCGCTTCCAGCTCGTCTCGACGCCGCATCCGAGTGGCGACACCATGCCGAGGCCCGTGACGACAACCCGCCTCATTTCCAGCACTCCAGCCCGGCATTCTAGCCCGCAACAAAACACCGGCGGACCGCTTGAGCACGGCCCGCCCGGCTAGGTCAGCACCGCGCGATCCGTCAGCTCTTCGCGTTTTTTTCAAGAAACTTTGTGGCGTCGCCAACGGTCAAAATCGTTTCGGCGGCATCGTCCGGAATTTCACAACCGAATTCTTCTTCAAACGCCATCACGAGCTCGACGGTATCGAGACTGTCGGCGCCGAGGTCATCAATGAAGCTCGCGTTGTCGACCACTTTTTCGGGTTCAACACCAAGGTGTTCGACCACGATCTTCTTAACTCGCTCGCCAATCTCACTCATCGTTCAACCTCGTGCTTGTTCCGATTAGACCCGTCCCAAGATGATACGAGCCATCCTGGTCGGTAAACTTTGCTTCGTAATCGCATAGTCTTGATTTGGCCCCGTCAGAGCCGACAAAGGCCCGGCGAACGACGCAGGCTCCGCACCGCCAATATACAGGGTTTCAAAATCCTGCAAGGCGTTCTTTGCCCGTCTCTTGGTCGTTCGGTTATCATACTTCCCAAGCCTTGACTACAAGCCTCGATCCACCCGGAAAACCGCTTAGGCATCCGGTTAACGCAAGTCGTAACCAGCTCAAATCATGGCCATTCCACCGTTGACGTGAATCGTCTGGCCGGTGACATAGGCAGCTTCATTCGAGCTGAGATACACCGCCGCCGCCGCTATCTCTTCTGATGCTCCGAGCCGTCCTGCAGGGACCTTGGAAAGAATGGATTCGCGCTGCTTGTCATTAAGCGCATCCGTCATCGGCGTCTTGATAAATCCAGGCGCGATGCAGTTGGCGGTCACGTTTCGCTTGGCGTATTCGGCACCGAGGGTCTTGATCATGCCGATCAGTCCGGCCTTCGAGGCGGTATAGTTGCCCTGGCCGGGATTGCCGGTGACGCCAACCACTGAGGTGATCGCGATGATGCGGCCGAAACGCTTGCGCATCATCAGCTTGGTCGCGGCCCGTGCCAGACGGAAAGTTGCGGTCAGGTTGACCTTAATGACCTCGTCCCAGTCCTCGTCGCGCAATTGCACGAACAGGTTATCCCGGGTGATGCCGGCATTCGCGACCAGAATGTCAACTTGGCCCATCGCCTGCTCGGCCGATGGTACCAGAGCCTCCACCTCAGCCGAGTTGGAGAGATTGCAAGGCAGGACGTGGACCCGTTCGCCGAGTTTGGCGGCAAGCGCCTCCAGCACCTCAGCCCTGGTCCCGGACACCGCCACGGTCGCGCCCTGGGCATGCAGTGCTTGGGCGATGGCGCTTCCGATGCCGCCGGTCGCACCGGTGACAAGCGCTTTCCTGCCAGTCAGATCGAACATCATTTCCCCCTCGCTCAGGCCGTCTGCGCAGCAGCGAGCGCATCCTTGGCGACAGCCAGATCGTTCGGGCCACCAACCGAAATGCCGACCGCGCCCTCGGCGATGCGCTTGACCAAGCCGCTCAACACCTTGCCGGCGCCGATTTCGAAGAAGCGTGTCACGCCATGGCCTGCCATATACGCAACCGATTCGCGCCAGCGCACCGTCCCGGTCACCTGCTCGATCAGGCGCTGGCGGATTTCGTCCGGATCAGTAATCGGCGAGGCCAGCACGTTCGACACCACGGGCGAGGCCGGTTGCCTGATGGTTACTTCGGCAAGCGCTTTCGCCATCGCGTCGGCAGCCGGCTGCATTAGCCTGCAATGGAAGGGGGCCGACACCGGCAGCAACATGGCGCGCTTGGCGCCCTTCATCTTGGCGATCTCCAGCGCGCGCTCGACGGCCGCTTTATCGCCGGAGACCACCACCTGCCCGCCTCCATTGTCGTTGGCGGCCTGACAGACCTGCCCCTGCGCCGCTTCGTTTGCGACCGCGACTGCGATCTCATAATCCAGGCCGAGGAGAGCGGCCATTGCGCCGACGCCCACCGGCACAGCCTTCTGCATGGCAAGGCCGCGCGTGCGCAGCAGGCGTGCGGTGTCCGAAATGCTGAGGCTGCCCGCGGCAGCCAGCGCGGAATATTCGCCTAGCGAATGTCCCGCAACGAATGCAGCGTCGCGTGCGACAGAGAAGCCGGCCTCGGTCTCCAGCACACGCAGCGCCGCAAGCGACACCGCCATCAGCGCCGGCTGGGCATTTTCCGTCAGCTGCAAAACGTCGGCCGGACCGCTCCAAATGGTCTCTGTGAGCTTCTCCCCAAGCGCCGCATCAACCTCCTCGAACACCGCACGCGCGGCTGGAAAGGCTTCCGCGAGAGCCTTGCCCATCCCGACTGCCTGGGAGCCCTGCCCCGGAAAAGTAAATGCTGCCGTCATTAATGCCCCGGACTACCTTTTGGAGGCCGCAATCGCGAAAGTTGGGCCGAAAGACACCGCAGGAGCCGCTTATGTCAAGCCGCGCCCGTTCCGCGCCACCCCAAGGAAGGCGCTCCAAAGCCGTCGCTTTCCCTTGCCTTGGCGGTCAAAATCCTTATAAACCGCGCATCCGTGGATCCCGGCCGGGAGCTGAACGGACGGTCTCAGCAATTTCACCTTCCAGGCGACATTGATGTGACAGGGCCAGTCGGTCCGTCGTCCCGTGCTTCCGCCTTCTGAGCATATCGAGTCCTTTCCGAAGGGTTCGAAGGGCTTGCCGCCGGGAACCGCGCAACACAGGAAAGGACACCCATGCCTCTTTACGAGCATGTTTTTCTCGCGCGTCAGGATGCGAGCACCCAGCAGGTTGAAGAACTGACCACCCAGATGACCGGCATCGCCGAGCAACTCGGCGGCAAGGTGGTCAAGATGGAGAACTGGGGCGTGCGCTCGCTCACCTATCGCATGAACAAGAATCGCAAAGCCCATTTCGTGCTGCTCAACATAGATGGCCCCTCCGCGGCTGTGGCCGAAATCGAGCGGCAAGAGCGGATCAGTGAAGACGTGATCCGCTATCTGACCGTTCGCGTCGATGAACACGAGGAAGGCCCTTCCGCGATGATGCGCAAAGCGGATCGGGACCGCGATCGCGATGATCGCGGTGGCGGTTTCCGTGGCGACCGTGACGGCGGCTTCCGTGGCGATCGCGATGGTGGCGGCTATCGTGGTGACCGCGGTCCGCGCCGTTCGCGCGACGATGAAGCGGCGGTAGAGGAGTAACAATCATGGCTGAAGCTGGTGCACGCCGTCCGTTTTTTCGCCGCCGCAAGACCTGCCCGTTCACGGGTCCGAATGCTCCGAAGATCGACTATAAGGATTCCAAGCTGTTGATGCGTTACGTTTCCGAGCGCGGCAAGATCGTGCCGAGCCGCATCACCGCCGTGTCCGCCAAGAAGCAGCGCGAACTCGCGCGCGCGATCAAGCGCTCGCGTTTCCTCGGCCTGCTGCCCTACGTCATTCGCTAGAAACTTAGATTGATCGGCGGCATGCATGCCGCCGATCAATCAATTCTCATAAGGTTTCCGGGTCGTCCGGTTACCGACGGTTGGGGTCGCAAAACCTCTAACCGCTCGAAAGGAGCGGGACAGCTGATGATGCGGATCATTCTCGTTGCGATGGCGGCCGGCTGTGCGTCGGCCCTGATGTTCGCCTCGATCGTATCGGGAGCGTTGGTCGCGGTGCTGCTTTTCTATCTGGCACCCCTGCCATTGATGGTAGCGGCGCTGGGATGGGGACCGCTCTGCGCGACATTCGGCGGCATTGCTGCCGCGAGCGTCATCGGTGCGATCTTCGGCCTTCCCCTTTGCATCGGCTTTGCCGTTGCGGTCGGGTTGCCTGCCTGGTGGCTCGGGCACTTGGTCTTGCTGGGGCGGCCCGCGACCAACAGCGTTTCGTCAGCTAACGGCGCATCGAGGGTTGCGCCCGATCTCGAGTGGTATCCGCCCGGTCGCATCCTGCTCTGGATATCTGGATTTGGCGCGTTGACCACGGTAGTTGCCCTGCTCGCGCTTGGGACCGATGCCGCGACGATCAGGGGCACGCTGCGAGACGGCCTGGGGCAGGTCATCCAGATCATCCGAACGCGCGAAGCGGCCTCGATCCGCCAATTCGATCAGCTGATTGATGCTCTCGCGACGATTGCGCCAATAGCCGGCGCGATCGTCACCACGACCACACTCACGCTCAATCTCTGGCTCGCCGCAAAAGTCACCGCCATATCCGGGCGATTGCACCGCCCCTGGCCGGACCTGAAACACGCCAGCCCGCCACCAATGACGCTCGTCGCGTTCTGTGTGGCGGTCGGGTTCTGCTTCACCGGGGGACTGGTTGCGCTACTGGCGCAGATCGTGGCGGCGAGCTTGTTCATGGTTTACGCACTGACGGGTTTTGCCGTCCTGCATACGCTCACGTCGGCGTTGAAAGGCCGCGCACTTTGGCTCGCCTGCACCTATTCCATTGTCATCGTGTTCGCCTGGCCTCTTGTGGCGATGGCAGTTCTCGGACTCGTCGATACTGTTTTTGGGATTCGTCAGCGTTACCTGCGGCGACGGCCGCCACCCGTCCCAGTGTCCTGAAACCAACTTTCAAATCTCGTCACCCAAATCTCGTCACATAAGGAGAACTAAACATGGAAGTCATTTTGCTGGAACGCGTCGCCAAGCTTGGACAGATGGGCGAAGTCGTCCGGGTGAAGGACGGATTTGCCCGAAATTTTCTGCTCAAGCGCGGCAAGGCGCTACGCGCCACCGCCGACAATCGCGCGAAGTTCGATGGCATGAAGGCCGAACTTGAAGCGCGCAACCTCAAGGCCAAAGGCGAGGCATCCAAGGTTGCGGAGAAGATCAATGGCCGCAACGTCGTGGTGCTGCGTCAGGCATCCGAGACCGGCCAGTTGTTCGGATCGGTGACGGTGCGCGACATT
>VAZS01000041.1 GCA_005884855.1 Alphaproteobacteria bacterium
AACGCATGTTGGTCCTTGAAGCGGTCCTCGCCACCTAAAGAACTACCCACGCTTTAGTGAGGGGCGCCTTAATTCAACGACCGTAAAACTACGTGGGAGCTCCGCCTTTGCGCACGCCTCCCGATTGGCGACGTTCACGCATGAAATTTGTGACTGCCCCGATTGAACAGCTTGCGTGATTTTGAGTCGTCATGGCCGGGCGGGCGACGAAGCTTTGCTTCGCGCCGATGTCCCGGTGATCCACGTTCTTGGCGCGACAGAAGCAGGACG
>VAZS01000042.1 GCA_005884855.1 Alphaproteobacteria bacterium
GAGCCGGTTTGCCGAGGCAATCGGCCGCTAGCGGGTCGCCCCGCGTTGTACGCCCGGTTGCAGCGCCTCCGGCGCGGTCGCGCGCACCGGCACATTCCAGATGTCCTGGGCATATTCGCGGATGGTACGGTCGGAGGAAAACCACGGCATCCGCGCGACGTTGAGGACGGAGGCCCGCGTCCACGCCGGGGTCACTTGCCAGCGCGCGTCGATGCCGCGTTGGCAGTCGTAATAGGAATCGAAATCCGCGCTGACCATGTAGTGGTCGAGATGGCTCAGCGCATGCGCGATCGATTGGAAACGGCCGGGTTCGCCAGGGGAGAATTCGCCAGCCGCGATCGCGTTGACCGCCCGCAACAGCCGCGGCGAGCGCCGGATCACGTCGGTGGCATCCAGCCCCTGCTTGCGCCGCGCCACCACGTCCGCGGCTTTCATCCCGAAGATCGCGATATTCTCCGGCCCGACGTGATCGAGAATTTCGATGTTGGCTCCGTCGAGCGTGCCGATGGTCAGCGCGCCATTCAGCGCCAGCTTCATGTTGCCAGTGCCGGAGGCCTCCATGCCCGCGGTGGAGATCTGCTCTGACAAGTCGGCGGCGGGAATGATGATCTCCGCGAGGCTGACATTGTAGTCGGGGAGGAAGGCGATCTTCAGCCGTCCGGCAATCACGGGATCATTATTTATTACCTCTGCAACGTCGTTGATCAATTTGATGATCAGCTTGGCGTAGCTGTAACTCGCCGCGGCCTTGCCGGCGAATATTTTCACTCGCGGCACCCAGTCGCGCTGCGGTTCGTCCTTGATCGCGTGATAGAGAGCCACGGCTTCGAGGATATTAAGCAGCTGCCGCTTGTATTCGTGGATGCGCTTGATCTGTACGTCGAACAGCGCGCTCGGATCGATCACAAGTTTGAGGCGTTCCCAAACCAGCCGCGCCAGCGCGATTTTGTTGTGGTGTTTGACCGCCCGGAATTGCTGCTGGAAGGCGTTATCGCTGGCGCGGGCTTCGAGATCGCAAAGCAGCGTTGGGTCGTCGAGCACGGCTTCCCCGCAGGCCTCGCGCAACAGGTCGGTCAGTTTCGGGTTGGCCACCATCAGCCATCGGCGGAAGGTGATACCGTTGGTTTTGTTGGTAATGCGACCGGGGTAAAGCTGGTTGAGTTCGTGGAATACGGTCTCCTTCATCAGTTCGGAGTGCATACCGGAGACGCCATTGATGCGGTGTGAGCCCACGAATGCCAGCTGGCCCATCCGAACCTTGCGGCCGGACTTCTCGTCGATCAGGGAAACCGCGGCCTTGAATTCGAGGTCGTCGGGAGCGCGCGCATCCGCCAGCGCCAGGTGCGCGACATTGATGCGGTAGATGATTTCCAGGTGACGCGGCAGCAAACGCTCGAACAATTCGAGCGGCCAGGTCTCGAGCGCTTCCGGCAGGAGCGTGTGATTGGTGTAGGACAAAGTCGCCACCGTGATCCGCCACGCGTTGTCCCAGCGAAAATTGTGAAGATCGACCAGGATGCGCATCAGTTCGGCGACTGCGAGGTTCGCGGCCTGCCGGACTCTCGTCATTGGGATAGAGGAACTTGCAGATCGACTCAGCGCGTGCCTCCTCGGCGCTGGCGCCGAGATAGTCGCCGGTGTTGAAAACGTCGAGCTTGAGAGGGTCGGGCGAGCGCGCCGACCACAGCCGCAGCGCGTTCACGTGCTGGCCGCGCCAGCCCACGATCGGGGTGTCGTAGGCGACCGCCTGCACGGTCTCGGCCGGCTGCCAGGTGGCGCAGTCGCGTCCATCGGTTTCGACGTGTTCGACGGTGCCACCGAAATGCACGTGATAGACAACCTCCGAGCGCTGGAACTCCCAGGGGTTGCCGAAACCGAGCCACTCGTCAGGATATTCCTGCTGCCAGCCCTGGGCGATGATCTGACGGAACAGACCGAAATCGTAACGGATGCCGTAGCCGATGGCGGGAATCGCAAGCGTCGCCATGCTTTCCATGAAACACGCCGCCAGTCGTCCCAAACCGCCATTGCCGAGTGCCGCATCCGGCTCGCATTTCCGCAACTCCGCCAACCCAACGCCGAGATCGCCAAGCGCGGCCTCGAACACCGGCAATAACCCCATGTTGTTCAAGGCTTCGGTAAACAGCCGGCCAATCAAGAATTCCAGACTGAGGTAATAGACCCGCTTGCGCCCTGCATCGTAGCTCTGCTTGTCGGTTGTAAGCCAGCGGTGCACGATCCGATCGCGCAGAGCCAGCGCCGCCGCGTTGTACCAGTCGTGCCGGGTCGCCATCCCGACGTCTTTGCCGATCGCAAGGCGCAGCTTGGTGAGAATCGCGCCCTTGATCTCGGCCAGCGCCAGTTCGTCAACGGGCTGACCGCTTTTCGGAAAGTCTGCTGGAAAGTAAGGTTCGGGCAATGTGGGCATCTCTGAGTGAATCCATCGAATGATAGCCGCGTTATGCCGATATCAAAACCGGCCGGGAACCCCCGTTGTGCAATGCATCCATGGCTTTTCTGTAATGACCGAACCACGCACTGCACGCTTTCAGGTTTGATGTTATTATCAAATGCGGGTTCCGATCTCGCCACAATTTGGAGAGGGTCTAGCCATGAGATTGACCATCGAGATTGTCGCTGCAGCACTTCTGGTGTTCTGCATCAGTGCCACCAGCGCGGCGTTTGCCGCCGGCAAGATCGGGAGAAGCGCTGATGGGGTTAGCTGCACATTCAGTGTACCACAAAAGGCCTCACCCGCGGCGCGCTGCGCGGCCATCCGGAAGCAGTGCGGCGGAAAGTTCTACGCCAATTATTGTGGCGACAAGCTGCTGTCGGCGATGTGAGTGTTGAGCGAGAGGCCGGGTTCCGTCGATCTCGGTACGACTACGGATTTGTCGTTTTACAAACGCTTACAATTTGAGCGTATGTCAGTTCCGATGACTGTTCCCCGCACTGCCGCTCGGCGACGTGTATTGAAGGCCGGCTCGATCGAGTTCGGCGGTGGCGTGTTTGACTGTACGATCCGAAACGTATCGGACACCGGGGCGGCCTTGGAAGTTATGACGCCGCTCTATATTCCCGACCGATTCACATTGATCAATGCGACCGACAATTCGCGAGCCTGAATCTGAGGGCGGGTCGCCGACGTTGGGTCAATTCTCAGACTAGCTAACATGAGTGCAGATGTTCAGCTGGAACGAATTAAGAACACTTTAGCAACTCTTTGATATATCATGGTGATTCGACGCACCACCCGCACAACATCTATGGTCTATCGCTAGCTTTGAGGACTACATGTCCACTATCGCATTCGATCAATTCGCGCTCACCCGCATTGCCGACTTCGCCCGCTCGCTGTCTAGGCTGCATCGGGCCTCGCGTCGCCAGCTCATCGATGACGATCAGATCGACCGTGAATTCAACGCGGTCTGCATGTCGGTCTGGGGCTACACCACGGACGATTTCAGGGACGAGCTGTTTTCGGACGCCGACCACGTCTGGCTCGATTCGCTCGACGAGGCACATGCGCGCATCTTCGCCGCCGAGCAGGGTTACGACCTCATCGACGATCAGGGCATGCTCACGGATTGGTGGGGATATTGCTGGATGATCCTGGCGGAAAAGCGTGGCCTGCTGACGGCCGAAAACCGAGCCGCGGCGCGCGCGCAAATCGAGGAAAAATATCTGTCGGCGCCGAACGTGATCGGCGTCATTGTCGGGCGGTGATCTCGTCCGCATGTTCGTTGTTGCGAACGTAGCGGAACAATCCAGGGTCCGTCATTCCGCGATGTGGCGTTCGCACCTGACGTTCTAGCGGCTATTCTACTTCGGCCCGCTTCGTCCTTGTCGAAAGATTGTTCGGAAGCGAGCTCACGGGCAGCGCGACGTCGCGGCTCGCCTCAGGCAAGGCGGCATCGGTTGCGATCATTTCGGCGGGAACAGGGGCGACCTTCATCTCCCCTAGCCGTGCGCGCACCTCCGCGGTCAGGCCAGGGTAAGAGGCGACCGGGATGAACTCAACGGTTTGACTGACGCCTACCTTCACGCCCGAATAGGCCACAAGCCCATCGGTGGTGGCGATCACGTCGCCCGGACGCAGGGAAGTGTCCAGCGTGAGATCGATCGGCGCCAGTCCGGTCGGATGGCGGCCGTTGCAGGTGCAGTCCGCGCGCAACGCTTTGCGATAGCTGAAGGCGTTTTCGCTGTCCGCATAGCGCTCGCCACTCGCCGACCACGCCCCATCGATGTTGCTGCCGAAGTAAATCTTGGTCGGACTTGCGGGACAAAACGCCTGACACAGCTGCGCTGGCGACGCACCGCCCCGCGTGGTCAGCGGGAAATATCGGCCATCGCAGCTGCGCACGCAAAACGCGGGGCCGGAGCCTGACGATGCGTACCGCGGCTGTGGCGCGGGCTGCTGGTTACCGCCGTACGGGTCGGCGAAGAAATTCGCCTGCGGCGGCGAGTTTGGTTTCTGCAGTTTCTGAAAGGCGCCCACCAACATATCGAACAAGCTTTCCGCCGCAACCGGTGTCGGCGTCAAGGCGGCTGTGCCTGCAAGTGCGGCGGCGGCAACCAGCATGATGCGCCGCCGCATGCGCCGATGAGACAACTCTGTACGCAACGCCTGCTCCACCCACACAATAAAACACGGCTGACGCGCGCCTTGCCTCAGCGCGTTCAAGCTTAGTGGGGGATGGTAAACGAGCGATGACCGCAGCTACGAAGTAGATAAAGAAATGCCGTGCTTCTTCCGTCCAGCTCGCGCAGGAGGTCGGCGCGGCCCAGCTATCGACCGCTCACAAGCGGAAGAGGGACGAGGCAAACGTTACGCGATCAATCCCTCAGGAATTCACTTGCATTATAGAGCGAGCGGAACGGAATGCCGGCTTGGGCAAAGGTATCGGCGGCGCCTTCGTCGCGGTCCACCATGGTGAAGACCAGCGCGACTTCGCCGCCGGCCTCGCGCACGGCCTCGACTGCTTTCAGCGCGGAGCCGCCGGTCGTGGTGACGTCCTCGAGGATGACCACGCGCTTGTCTTGCAGGCTCTCGCCTTTCGCAAGACCTTCAACCGCGAGGCGCGCCCCATGCTCCTTTGGCTTCTTGCGCACGAAGAACGCCGCGATCGGATGCCCCTTGATCCATGAGAGCTGCGCAATCGCTCCGGCAAGCGGCACCGCGCCCATTTCGAGACCGCCAATATAGTCGAGCCCGTCGTCCTTCAGTGCCTCATAGGTCAGCTCCGCAAGCAGCGAGGCGCCTTCAGGATCGAGCATGGTCGGTTTGAGATTGAAATAGAAATCGCTCTTGCGCCCCGAGGCCAGCATGATCTCGCCGCGGCCGAATGACCGCCTGCGAATGATTTCGGCGAGCCGGGCGCGGGAGGCTGATTTGGACAAGCTGTTTTCTCTTTGTAGGACCGG
>VAZS01000043.1 GCA_005884855.1 Alphaproteobacteria bacterium
GCGCACGCCCTGAGATTTTGCTCGAGATTGGCGGATGTCCATGCCTCGTTCGCATCGACGATCAGTTCGGAGGCGGGCGCCGCTTTTCGAACGGCCATGATCCGATCAGCATCGCCTTCGCCCCCGAGCTTGATCTTCAACAGTGGCCGGTGCGCCACCTTTGAGGTCGCCGCAGCCATCTGATCCGGGGCGGCAAGCGAGATGGTGTAGGCCGTGATGCACGCGGTGGGCGCGGGACGGCCGAGCAGGTTCCAGACGCGCTGGCCCATGCTCTTGGCCTCAAGATCGAGCAGGGCGCAATCCAGCGCGTTGCGGGCGGCGCCGGGAGGCATGACGGTCTGAAGGGTCTTCGGTTCGGGATGGCCGTACAGCCATTCCTGCATCGCCTCGAGCGTGGCCAAGGTTGCTTCCGGGGTTTCGCCATATCGTGGATACGGCACGCACTCGCCGCGTCCGACAAATCCGGCGCGCCTGATTTCGGCCACGACTGTGACGGCCTCGGTTTTAGTCCCACGGCTGATCGTGAAGGACCCCGCAATGGGCCAGCGCTCGATTCTCGCAGACAGGATTGAGGCGTGGCTGGAAGTCATTTCAAAATCTGGCAGTTTCTGTACCGCCCGGCTTGCCCGGCGCAAGCAAGTATGGCTGGTTAGGGGCGTACTCTACAAGGCGGCGGCGGGGCGTTGAGTATTTCCTTTCCATGATCTGCGAAGGTGTAGGCACGGGAGTTGGCATCGTGAATAGCGACCCGACACTGGAACGGATTGCACGGGGCAACGGCCTCGCGCTGTGTGCCGCAGGCTCGTGGACCGCGCGCTTTGCGCCGGCGCTGGAGCAGATGGTTGCCGACGCCGAAAAGCTCACGGGCACCCGTCCGAATATCTTCATCGACGTCTCGCAGGTTTCCAAGCTCGACACCTTCGGCGCCTGGCTGATCGAGCGGCTTCGCCGCAGCCTCAACCAAGGTGGGGTGGAAGGTCAAATCGCAGGCCTTTCGGCGAACTATTCGAGCCTGGTCGACGAGGTCCGCCGGGTGAAGGCCGGCCCCGCGATCGAAAGCACCCGGGTAACGATTACGGGGATGCTCGATCAGATCGGTCGCACCATGGCCGGCATCGGCGGCACCATCGTCGGATTGATCGACATGCTCGGGGCGGTGCTGGCTGCGAGCGGCAGGGTATTGGTTCACCCGCGAGGCTTCCGTCTGACCTCGACGGTGCATCATCTCGAGCAGGTATGCTGGCGCGCGGTGCCTATCGTCGTGCTGATCACATTTCTAATTGGGTGCATCATCTCCCAGCAGGGCATCTTTCATTTCCGCAAATTCGGCGCGGACATCTTTGTCGTCGACATGCTGGGCGTGCTGGTGCTGCGCGAAATCGGCGTGCTCCTGGTCGCGATCATGGTCGCGGGTCGCTCCGGCAGCGCCTACACCGCCGAACTCGGCTCGATGAAGATGCGTGAAGAGATAGACGCGCTGCGCACCATGGGGTTCGATCCGATCGAGGTCCTGATCCTGCCGCGCATGCTCGCGCTGGTTATCGCGCTGCCTATCCTGGCCTTTCTCGGCGCGATCGCCGCGCTGTATGGCGGAGGACTGGTGGCGTGGCTCTATGGCGGCGTGGATCCGGAAGCATTCCTGCTTCGGTTGCGCGACGCCATCTCGATCGATCACTTCACCGTCGGCATCATCAAGGCGCCGGTCATGGCCGCGGTGATCGGGATCGTCGCGTGCGTCGAGGGGCTTGCGGTGCAGGGTAGCGCCGAGTCGCTTGGGCAGCACACCACCTCGTCCGTGGTAAAGGGCATTTTCTTCGTCATCGTGATGGATGGCGTGTTTGCGATCTTTTTCGCCTCGATCGGAATGTGAAGATGGCATCTGAGGTGCAAAATGCCATCATCCGAGTTCGCGACATCTCGGTGCAGTTCGGCTCGACCAAGGTTCTCGACGGGCTCGATCTCGACGTGCAGCGCGGCGAGATCCTCGGCTTCGTCGGCCCGTCCGGCGCGGGCAAATCGGTGCTGACGCGCACCATCATCGGGCTCGTGCCCAAGACTTCTGGGCAGATCGAGGTGTTCGGGATCGATCTTGACGCCGCCAACTCGGCGGAGCGACGTGCAGTCGAGCGGCGCTGGGGCATCCTGTTCCAGCAGGGCGCGCTATTCTCGTCGCTGACGGTACGGCAAAACATCCAATTCCCGGTGCGCGAATATCTCAAGGTCTCGCAACGGCTGCTCGATGAGATCACCGTCGCAAAACTCGGCATGGTGGGATTGCGCCCCGAAGTGGCCGATCGTTTTCCCTCTGAACTGTCCGGCGGAATGATCAAACGCGTGGCTCTGGCGCGTGCGCTCGCGCTTGATCCCGAACTGGTCTTCCTCGATGAACCGACTTCAGGGCTGGACCCGATCGGCGCCGGCGACTTCGATGAATTGGTCCGGACTCTACAGCGAACTTTGGGCCTTACCGTTTTCATGGTAACCCACGACCTGGACAGCCTTTATACCGCTTGTGACCGCATTGCCGTTTTGGGGAACGGAAAAATCATTGCGGCAGGATCGATGGCCGACATGCGAGCATCACAACAGCCTTGGTTGAGGGCCTATTTCCATGGCAAGCGCGCGCGTGCGGTCGCGGGGTAGAGCGTGGGGAGAAGTTCATGCTCAATCTCAACAAGGAGAACCGACGGCTGAGATCAGCGCAGCTGAATTTGAGGATGGGCTCATAAGTATCGGAGCGGGTTGATGGAAACGCGGGCGAACTTCGTCCTGATCGGATCGTTCACGCTGGCGGTGATTGCCGGCGCGTTCGGCTTTGTTCTCTGGTTCCAATCTCTGCATACGACCAAGGCGCGCAGTCCCCTGCGCATCGTCTTCGAAGGACCGGCGGCGGGCTTGCGCAATGGCGGCAGCGTTAATTTCAACGGCATCAGGGTCGGCGAGGTGATGTCGGTGAAGCTGGACAACCCGCGGCGCGTGGTCGCGCTC
>VAZS01000044.1 GCA_005884855.1 Alphaproteobacteria bacterium
AAGATCGTGGGACAAGGAGGTTATCAGGTTAAAACAGCGTCGGCATTGGTTCATAGTTGGCGTGATCGTGGCAGCGGTTGCTGTTGGGTTTGTCGGAGCCAGCCTATTTCCCGGCGCGAGCTCTACAAACTGATCCAGCGAGACCACCCGCATCCAGCGGATCGGTCCAAGTATTCTCAACGAAAATCAACGCTGCCGCGCGTGCGCTTCGAACGTTCCTTTTGCGCGGCCCCATAAGGAGCCGAGATGAACACTGTATAACGTTGGAGGCCAGCATAGGAGAACCGGAGGCTCGTCAATGATTGAAGAAAAGTTGAAGAAGGCGCTGAGTTCGGCGCCGAAACAAAGACTAAACCATTGATTTTGCTGGCGCTCCCTAGGGGAATCGAACCCCTGTTTCAGCCTTGAGAGGGCCGCGTCCTAACCGCTAGACGAAGGGAGCGTGCGTTCACGGGAATAGCCTCGAAATCCCGCGGCGGCAAGGCAGGTTTGGCGTTTTAACTGCGCGGTTTTCGGGCCCAACCGCGCACGGATCATGCCTTCAGGGCTCATTGACAAACTTCAGCCGGCCGGCCGGTTTCAAGGTCCGCGCATCGAAGGTGCGGATTTCGGTGAGCCCGCCGACCTCGAGCGTTACCATCAGGCGGTCGCCGGCCACTCCAGTAGATACGATCCGGGCGCCCCTTGGCAGACTGGCCGTGACGTCCGAGGCGGCAACCGTGACACTTCCCTCGGTGCGGAAAAGACGGTAGCCGATGGCGATCAGAACCGCCGCTACCGCCACTGCCGTGGTAAGGCCTGCAATCAGCATCATCCGCCGCACCCGCGTGAATAGCGCGGCCTGCTCGGGGGTGGGTTCGGGCGCAACAATCTCGGTCATGCAAGACTCATTAGGGACTGGCTTTTTTTGGAACAGAACGCAGCGAACAGCGGTCGGAGGCTGGAGGTCACTGTCACCGGCGAAGAGGACTCGAACCGGCTCGACCGCGTGCTTGCCGGAAGTCTTCGTGAGCTGTCGCGCTCGCGGCTGAAAGCGCTGATCCTGGCGGGCCGGGTCAGCGTCGGAAGCGCCCTCATCCGCGACCCCGCTTATCATGTCGCCGCCGGCGATACGATCACAATCGACGTGCCGCAGGCGGTCGCGGCTGAACCCGCGGGCGAAGATATCGCTCTCGATATTGTCTATGAGGATGACGACATTATCGTCATCGACAAGCCCAGCGGCTTGGTGGTGCATCCCGCCGCCGGCCACGAGACTGGGACGCTGGTCAACGCGCTGATCGCGCATTGCGGCGCCAGTCTTTCCGGGATCGGCGGTGTGAGGCGTCCGGGTATCGTGCATCGGCTCGACAAGGACACCACCGGACTGATGGTGGCCGCGAAGAACGACCGTGCGCACCAATCGCTGACCGCGCAATTCGCCGATCACGGGCGCACCGGGGCGATGCGGCGTGGCTACATGGCGTTTGTCTGGGGCGTGCCGAACCGGCAGCGCGGCACGGTGGACGCGCCGATCGACCGGCATCCGCATGCCCGCGAGAAAATGGCGGTGCCGGAAAGCGGGCGTGAGGCCGTGACCCATTGGGAGGCCCAGGAAAGCTTCAACGGCCGCGACGGCAAACCGGTCGCGACGCTGTTGGCCTGTCAGCTCGAGAGCAGCCGAACGGCTTTGGCCGCGCTCGGACGCCAAGCGCTACATGCATACCTCCTGGTGCTGCAGCACCCCAAAACGGGGGAGATTCTGCACTGGGAGTCGCCCTTGCCGAAGGATTTACTGCTGCTGCAGAACGCGCTGCGGGCGACCCTATGACGCAGGCCTGCCGAAGAACCGTATGTATACCAATAGGTTATATCAGCCACACGGCTACGTGACCCCCGCGATGCTTCCAAATGCCGGTCCGAATGGTGTATGCTGCACCTGCGTTGAATATCCAACGCGGAACATCGCAGCGCGACTGGCTTTAACAGAGCGGCCGCCTGCCGGGCCGCCCGCTGTCGGGGGCCTGAACCACTGGAGGGCGCTGAATGGCCCGTACAGCTAGCTTGCCGGTTCTCAATGGAGAATCCGGCCTTTCGAGATACCTCGCCGAGATCCGTAAATTTCCGATGCTGGAACCCCAGCAGGAATACATGCTCGCCAAGCGCTGGCGCGAGCATGACGATCGCGACGCCGCACATCACCTCGTCACCAGCCATCTCCGGCTCGTGGCCAAGATAGCCATGGGCTATCGCGGCTACGGATTGCCCATTTCCGAGGTCGTCTCGGAGGGCAATGTCGGCCTGATGCAGGCGGTGAAGCGGTTCGAGCCCGACAAGGGCTTCCGTCTCGCCACCTATGCCATGTGGTGGATCAAGGCTTCGATACAAGAGTACATTCTGCGTTCCTGGTCGCTCGTAAAAATGGGCACCACCGCGAACCAGAAGAAACTGTTCTTCAACCTGCGCAAGGCAAAGAGCAAGATCTCCGCGCTGGACGAGGGCGATCTGCACCCCGACCAGGTCAAGCTGATTGCCAAGCGTCTCGGCGTGACCGATCAGGACGTGATCGACATGAACCGCCGTCTCGGCGGCGATGCCTCGCTCAACGCACCGATCCGCGACGACGGCGAGGCCGGCGAATGGCAGGACTGGCTGGTCGATAACTCGCCCAACCAGGAAGCCCTGATGGCCGAGCACGAGGAGTTCGATCATCGCCGTGAGGCGTTGAACGGCGCAATGGGCGTGCTCAACCCGCGGGAACGCCGCATCTTCGAGGCGCGGCGTCTGGCGGAGGAGCCGATGACGCTGGAAGACCTCGCTGCCGAATTCGGCGTGTCGCGCGAACGTGTGCGGCAGATTGAGGTGCGCGCCTTCGAGAAGGTGCAGTCGGCGGTCAAGGGCACGATCGCAAGGCAGGAACAGGCCGCGCTGGAAGCCGCGCACTGATTGTTGCGGCATCCGACGCCTAGCAACGACTGAAGAAAGCCGGCGGCAACGCCGGCTTTTTTGCGTATGACGCAGCCGGTCTGATAAGCGAACGGTCATGGCCCCCACTGCCTTGCAAGCGTCGCCAACGTGCAGCCTTCGCAGTAGCGCGCGTCCTTGAAGTCGATCCAGTTATGGGCATAGACCCGCTCAAGCGGAATGCCGTAACGCTCCCGCAGCAGTTTCACGAGAATCCGCCACGCCGCGATCTGCGCCTCACTAGCGCCGCGCGTCACGTCGGGAAAGTTGCCGGCAAATTCCACTCCGATCGAATTGTTGCCGATCACCTGGTGAAAGGTCGCAGCGTTGTCGATGTATTTATTGTCGTTGCGGTTGGCGCCGTCGCCATGGGTCGGAACCAGTTGCTCCGCGACCGCCCAGTACACCGTGCCGTCCGTTTCCACCCAAACCGTGACGCCGCGCCGGGTCGGAGTTTTGAACTGCTCCAGCGCGCCGAGGCGCGCCGACCCGGCCGGTCCCTCGGTCTGATGCACGATGATGTTGCGCCAGGGATGGGCTTTTGCGACATCGCCCCATGGCGCCAGCCAAACCATCTTCAGCCCCGGTATTTCAGGCGTGCCTGAGGCGCGCGCGATCGCCGCGAACTCGCCGGTCTCGGCGGATGCGGAAGCGGAGGCCGCGATAATTGAGAGCGCCATCGCCACAAGGCGGAGGTTCATGAATTCTCACAGTCGAAAATAGCCACTCTGATAACACGCTCAGGCGAGCTTGCGCAGTTCTTGTCTCGAGATTTCCTCAGTCTCGATCCCCGGCGTCAGCGGTGGGGCGAGATCGTAAACGGCGTGGCAATTCTTGCCGATATTCTTGGCGGCGTACAACGCCTGGTCGGCGGCCGCCATCAGCCGGTCCGGAAACGTGCCGATCTGACGGGTCCATTGTCAAAAGGTCGCCGCTGCGTAACCGCGTCTGCGCCATCAGCGTAAAATGCTGCAGGCAAGCGTCGCCCGCGGCGTGGCCATGGGTGTCGTTGATCGCCTTGAAGCCGTCCAGATCGATCACCAGCAGCGCGAAGGTTTCGCCGCTGCGGTCCGATCGCGTGCATTCGTCGGTGAGCCGCTGCAGCAGGTGCCGCCGGTTGCCGACGCCGGTGAGATCGTCCAGCAGCGCCAGGTCGGCGACCTCATTGCGCAGACGATCAATGGCCATCAGCAGGAACCCGAAATTCCACGACATCGAAAGGAACATCAACAGCAGCACGATCAGCGACTGCACCGGGCTGGAACGGATAAAGGAAAAGTCGCCGCCGATATGAAGCACGGCGCCCCCGGCACGCAGTGCGTACAGCGCGATCATGATGATCGAGACCACGGCTGCAAGCCGGGCGCCGGCATTGATGCGGCCATCGCGCCTCGACAGCAGCAGCTTCAGCGTCAGCGCCATCGGCACCGCCTGCCCGAACGAATAGATCAGGATCCGCATCTGCGCGCTGTCGTAGGCGATGATGAAGAAGGTCAGGCTGGCGAAGCTCGATCCGGTAATCAGCGCGGTGGTGCGCCAGGTGACCGGCTGCTCGTAGAACCGCTGAATTCCCATGGCGGCAACGCAGGCGGCGAAAATCATGGTGACGCCGCCAGACAGCAGCGGCAGTATCGACTCGAACTCGAATCGCAAACTCGCCAGCGCCGCGCCGAGCGCGGCCGCGAACGCCGAGCCGGTCCAGAACCGAGCGGCCACGAATTTGGGATAACTGCGGGCGACATAGCTCCATATCAGGCCCAGCGCCAGAAAATTGACGACGAACACCGTCCACAGCGTTGGAACGCTCAGCATCGCGACTGCAGGCCGCGCCGCGTCCTGCCTCCCCTGTTTGCGAACCGCTCACCCATGATCGCCTCTTGTTGGCACAACGTGCAGCCATGTCGCTTAACGGACTCTCACCGCGAAGCAGCAATCGCTGCTTTGGTTTTGAAATCATGAACAGCGCGCGAAAGCTGCTGCCGGAATGATCAAGACGATGCTCGCGTTGGCGCATCGTTAACCCTGACCCGCCAACACTGGCGACGCTGATGCTGGCGCTCGCGAGGATTCTCGGGATGCGACGCACCATCGCAGAGAAAATATGACGAAAACGCATAACAACTGTGGATAACGCGACGACACTGACGTGACAGTGCGGGGCAGCATGCCGCGAATCTGTTGGGATTACATTCGAGGATATTGCGAGGCTGGCCCTCCGCCGAGCATGCCTCGTGTCGCGTTTCCTTCCATTAAAACCTGAGAGGATACTATGGCTAAGAAAGCGAAGAAGGCGAAAAAGGCGAAGAAGGCGAAAAAGTCCAAGAAGGGCAAGAAGTAACCTACGAGCCCGGGTGGAGCACAGCTCCGCCCGGGCACCCGGTCTCAAGCGATAACGATTTTGAAAATGGCGGGCCTCGGGTCCGCTTTTTATTTTTTCCGTCATCAAACTTTCAGCCGTATAAGGCTTGTCGCGCAAGATTTCGAAACATGGAGCTGACGACAGATGACTGCAATCCGTGGAGCGGCCGCCGCCGTGACCGGCGCCGCCAGTGGTATTGGCCGGGCGCTGGCGCTTGAACTTGCGGCGCGTGGCTGCGATCTCGCGCTCGCCGATCGTGACGAAGCGGGGCTGCAGGCGGTCGCGGCGGAGATCGCCAAGACCGACAACAGTAAAGGGCAGCCGTGCAAAGTGAGCGTGCATCGGCTCGATGTCGGCGACCCCAGCCAGATCGAAGCATTCGCGCAAGCCGCGGTCGCGGCCCATCCCGGCCTCAACATCGTCATCAATAACGCCGGCGTCGCGCTGCTTGGGCAATTCAGCGAGATCGACCAGGCGCAGATGGATTGGCTGATGAACATCAATTTCTGGGGCGTGGTGCATTCGACCCGCGCCTTCCTGCCGCATCTTTCGCGGCAACGCGAAGCCCACATTGTCAACATCTCGAGCATCTTCGGCATCATCGCGCCGCCCGGCCAGACCGCTTATGCCGCGGCGAAATTCGCGGTGCGCGGCTTTTCGGAAAGCCTGCGGCATGAGCTGCAGATGGCGGCGAGTCCGGTACGTCTGTCGGTGGTGCATCCCGGCGGCGTCGCCACCAACATCGTCCGCAACTCCCGCACCGGTACGGGCATGACCGACAATGCGCGCCGCGCGCAATCGATCGAGCGTTTCGACACCGTCGCCAAGACCACGCC
>VAZS01000045.1 GCA_005884855.1 Alphaproteobacteria bacterium
TGGCGTCCGAGAGGAACTTGCCGATCTCGGCGTCGCCATTGGCGGAGATGGTGCCGACCTGGGCGATTTCCTCGTTGGAGGTGACCTTCTTGGAGTTCTTGACGAGGTCGGCGACCACGGCGTCCACAGCCATGTCGATACCGCGCTTCAGGTCCATCGGGTTCATGCCGGCGGCTACCGACTTGGCGCCTTCCTTGACGATCGCGGCGGCCAGCACGGTCGCGGTGGTGGTGCCGTCTCCGGCGGCGTCCGCCGACTTGGAGGCGACTTCGCGCACCATCTGGGCGCCCATGTTCTCGAACTTGTCGTCAAGCTCGATTTCCTTGGCGACGGTGACGCCGTCCTTGGTGATGCGGGGGGCGCCGAACGACTTGTCCAGCACGACGTTACGGCCCTTGGGGCCGAGCGTCACCTTGACCGCGTTGTTGAGGATTTCGACGACGCGCAGCATGCGATCGCGTGCATCGACGCCGAATTTGACTTCTTTAGCTGACATATGTTGCTTCCTTAAAATCTATGTGGGGGAAAGGCGCTTAAGCTGCCTTCTTCTTGGCGGCGGGAATGTCGGTGAGAACGCCCATGATGTCGCTCTCCTTCATGATCAGGAGCTCCTGGTTGTCGATCTTGACTTCAGTGCCCGACCATTTGCCGAACAGCACGCGGTCGCCGACCTTGAGGTCGATCGGAAGCAGCTTGCCGGCTTCGTCGCGCCCGCCCGGGCCAACTGCGATGATCTCGCCCTGCGAGGGCTTTTCCTTCGCGGTGTCCGGAATGATGATGCCGCCAGCTGTCTTCTCTTCGGCGTCGATGCGCTTGACCACGACGCGGTCGTGAAGCGGACGGAATTTCATGCAGTCCTCCTAAGGTTTTGAAAATGTTGAATATTTCTGAAGATTTGGCAGTCGCTGCCAGCGAGTGCCAGCTCGACCGAGCTGGACATAGTCCAGCTTTATGCGGGGAACAAGGCCTTCTAGCAAAAAAATTAGCACTCAAATAGGGCAGCTGCCAGAATTAATCAGCATCGTTAATGCGGCCGGCGGGTACCAGAAGTCAGTATTAGCACCCATGCTAACCCGCTGCTAATGCAACAAATATCAACAGATCGTTAAACATTTAAGCTTGTGATGGGTTGGTATCGTGCGTCACATTTCTCGTGTGAGCGCATCTCCACCGGGTGGCTCCCGGTTGGCGGCCACTTTCCGGAAAATGCGCTCCAGCAATGGAGGTTGGCATGGTCTCGCGGGTTGGGGTTTCCGAGGACTTCCGGAAACAGGTGGTGGGTTACGGGCTGACGACGGCGGAAATCCTGTATCGGATGCCCGATCATCCTTCGCTGCTGCAAACCTACGTCTGGCAAAATTACGATCTGTTTCCGAATTTTCCGGCGCTGAAAGATTTCCTCTCGTTCTGGCAGCTAAAGCTCGAAGGCCCGCTTTATGCCGTCACCGTGGCCCATTGCAAGCTGATCAAACCAGCCGAACTGCGCGCGGTCGACGGCGTGTTCCGGCTGCATTAGGGCCAGACTGACGGCCCACCTGCACGCGGCAAAGTTCGTTGCCGCGTTGCCGACGAGCGACTAACCTGCCTCGCGCGGCGCTTCCGGCAACCGGTTGCGCGCGGATGAAGGGAGGCATGGGATGGCCAAGCAGAAGCCGAAATCGCGAGCCGCGGCCCGCATCGCAACGCAGAAAAAATCGCCTGCGCGCAAGACCGCCACCAGATCCACCGCGCGAAACACCATCGAACCGAAACATCGTAAGGCGAAGGCGCTCACCTCGGCTCCCGTGAGGCGCGCGCCGAAACAACGCATCGCGATCAGCCATCACCGCGATGAGGATTTCAAAGCCGACGGTTTGCGAGGCTACGCGAAATATCGCGATCTCGGGATCGCCGAAGCAAGCAACGGGTTGGCGCGGGCGCACGTGATCCGACTGATCGGGCCCTGCAATCCGGCTGAGGTTTCAAAGCTGCATTTCCATGATGTCGAATTTCAGATGGTCTATGTCCTCAAAGGCTGGGTGAAAACCTACATGGAGGGGCAGGGCGAGACTTTGATGAAGGAGGGCAGCGCGTGGACTCAGCCGCCGCGTGTCAAGCATCTGATCATGGACTATTCTGATGATGTCGAGTTGCTTGAGGTGATCCTGCCCGCCGAGTTCAAGACCGTCGAACTCGGGACGTGATGCACGTCGGTATCGACGCAAGCTGATCGTGTGATGCGCGCGATCAGGTCAACACGCCGACGATGGCGCCCATGAGGCACGTCGTCAGCGTGCCGGAGACGATCGATTTCAATCCGAGCGAATTGATTTCGTCGCGCCGCTCGGGCGCCATGGTGCCGAGGCCGCCGATCATGATGCCGAGACTGCCGAAATTGGCGAAACCGCACATCGCATAAAGCATGATCAGCCGCGAGCGCGGATCGAACGCGTTCGCCCCAAGGTTGGAGAGATCGACATAGGCGATCAGCTCGTTGAGCACGGTTTTGGTGCCCATCAGGCTGCCGGCCGTGATCGCCTGCTGCCATGGCAGGCCCATCAGCCAGCACACCGGCGCCATGATGTACCCGAGCAGTCGCTGCAACGAAATGGCTGCGCCGCCCACATCCGGCAATAACCCGAGCATGGCATTGGCGAGATACACCAGCGCCACCAGCACGATCAGCATCGCGACGATGTTAAGCAGGAGCTCGAGACCGGCCGTGGTGCCCTTGACGATAGCATCCATGGTGGAGGAGGCGTGCACCTCGGGATCGGCAAGCGCCGCGCCGGTCCTGAGGTCGCTGACCTCGGGTACCATGATCAGGCTGATCAGGATCGCGGCGGGAGCGCCGAGCACCGAGGCGATCACAAAATGGGCCGCAGCGTCTGGAATCAGCGGCGCCAGCAATGTGGCGTACAGCACCAGCACGGTGCCGGCGATTCCAGCCATGCCGCCGGTCATCACCAAAAACAACTCGGCTCGGCTGAGCTTGCCCAGATAGGGGCGGATGAACAGCGGCGCTTCGACCATGCCGAGAAAGATATTGGCGGCAGTTGATAACCCCACTGCGCCGCCGACGCCAAGCGTGCGTTCCAGCAGCCACGCCATGCCGCGCACGACTGGCGGCAGAATGCGCCAATAGAACAACAGCGTGGTCAGTACGCTCATGATGAGCACGACGGGGAGGGCCTGAAACGCCAGGATGAAATCCGCGCCAGGAGCTTTGAGCTCGAACGGGAGCGCGCCGCCGCCGAGATAGCCGAACACGAAGGAGGTGCCGGCGCGCGTGGCCGACGAAATCGCCCCAACCGCATCGTTGATGACGCCAAAGGCGCGCGCGACCGGAGGTAACTTGATCAGTACCACGGCCGTCAACAACGTGACGGCGAGCCCAATGACGGCCTGCCGCAGCGAGACCGCGCGGCGGTTCTCGCCTAGAGCCCAGCCGATCGCCAGCAACGCGAACACGCCAAACGCCGATTGCAGTTGCGGCATGATTCCCCCGGTGCCGGCATGATTATGGGGGCAGGGACGTCAGCCGCGCAATGACGCCAATGTGAGAGCGGCCGGCCCGAGGGGCTGCTACGCCATCGACCATGCGGTCCGTCAGCGGGGTCGCGGCGTTGCCGATATCGATTTGCCCGACTGCGATATCGTAAGCGCGCCCATCGAGGTTGGTGGCCTTGGTCAGCCCGGTGATGGCATGCTTGGTTGAGGTATAGGCAGCCGAGAACGGCCGCGGCGCGTGCGCGGAGATCGAGCCGTTGTTGATGATGCGTCCACCGCGCGGGGTCTGGTCCTTCATGATGCGGAAGGCGTGCTGCGTGCACAGGAACGGCGCAGTCAGGTTGGTCGAGACCACGGCCTGCCATTGCGACAGACTCAGATCCTCGTATGGCACCGGCGGGGCGCCCATGCCGGCGTTGTTGAACAGCACGTCGAGCCGGCCATAGGCGTCCATCACCTTGGCGAACAGGGCGGCGATCGATCCGGGATCGGTCATGTCGGCGGAGACGGGAAGGCTCTTGCCGACGTTATCGCCGAGCTTCTGCGTCTCCTGCAGTTTTTCCATGCGCCGCCCGGCGAGCACCACCGTGAAGCCGGCCTTCATCAACGCCAGCGAGGCCGCGCGTCCGACGCCTGTGCCTGCGCCGGTTACGACGGCGATCTTGTTTGGTGCCTCGGTCATTGTTTCCTGCCTTCTTGGTTACGTCTGTGATTTGTAGGGTGGTCTTGGAATATTCTGATGTGCGGCGCGCAGCGCTGCCGACCAGCGCGAACGCAGATCGTGAAAATACGGCTCGCCCGCCTCAATGCGGTGGTTGAGATCGGCGTCACAGATCTCGTTTCGCACCACCAGAACGTCAATCGGCAAACCGACGCCGAGATTGGAACGCATCGTCGAATCCATCGAGATCAGGCTGGTCTTGAGCGCTTCGTACAATTCGACGTCGTAATGCATCGCGCGGTCGAGCACCGGTTTGCCGTATTTGTGCTCGCCGATCTGTAAGTACGGCGTGTCGGTGGTGCATTCGATGAAATTGCCCGCCGGGTACACCATGAACAACCGCATCCGCGAGCCCTTGATCTGTCCCCCAAACAGAAACGATACATCGAAGGTGATGTCTTCGGACCTGAGCGCGTGGCCTTCGGTGGCGTGGACCGAGCGAATCGCGCGACCGATACGCTGCGCCGCCTGGAACATGGTCGGTGAATTCAGGAGCGTTTCAAGCTCGCCGCTGTGAGGGTCTTCCAGCCCTTCGGTCAATGTCGACAGCACCGACTGGCTGATCGCCAAATTCCCCGCGCTCGCGATTGCCATAATGCGCTCGCCCGGCTTGCTGAACACATGCAGCTTGCGGAACGTCGAGACGTTGTCCAGGCCGGCATTGGTCCTGGTGTCCGCGATCATGACAAGACCGTCCCGCACCAAAACTCCGCAACAATAGGTCATTCCCAATCCTCGAACGCATCAGGCGGCGTGAATTACTAGCCAATTTCGCCAAGTGCTCCAACCCTATTCGGGCATTCCCGTTAACCTTCTTGGATTCTGCGATGGCGCCGGGGAGATTGACCGGCTAGATAATGGTGCAAGCCGAAGAGCGCTTCCGGATTGATGACACGGTGGGGCTGGCAGCGCGAGCCTGCGAAGCCTCGAATTACCGGACTTGCGAGTACTGACGCGGCGAAGTACGCACGCCCGCCGATTCAGGCGATCTCGCGCGCGTCGCGCCGCCGATAGAGCATCAGCATCAACGGCGCGAGCCGGCGCAGCAATCCGTGCGCAATGATCGGCGAGGGCCCCGAAAGCGGCAGCGCGAGATCGCGATCCGGCACTCCGCGCACCGCCTTTGAGAGTTCATCGCCGAGCGCGATCGAAAGCGCGACCGCGCGGCCATTGCAGCCGGTCCAACCATAGGCGTCAGGTCCGAGCCGGTGAATGCGGGGTAGGAAATCGGTGGTCATTCCGACATAGCCATTCCAGACGTAGTCGAATTCGACTTGCCCGATCTGCGGCCATAACCGCTTCAGGCGCTCGGAGACGATGATCTTCAGTCGCTCGGACTTGCTGCCGGGACCAATCACGGCTCCGCCGGTCACAAGGCGATTTCGGGCGTCGTAACGCGCAAAGTAAAGTTCGCCGTGCGTGTCGGACATCGCTTGCCGGGCGGGGATGATCGTCTGGCGCGCCGTTTCGGACAGCGGCTGTGTCGCCATTTGCCAAGAAAGCACCGGCATGACTTCGCGCGCCATCGCGGGCATCAGCAATTTGGAGAACTCGCCGGTGTAGGCGTTTGTCGCCACG
>VAZS01000218.1 GCA_005884855.1 Alphaproteobacteria bacterium
CCAAGGTGCTGGCGCAGACTCGCGGAGTTTCTCTTGAGGAAATTTCGCGCCAGACCACCGAGAATTTCTTCCGCCTGTTCAGCAAAGTGCCATCCGCGGAAGCGATGGCATGACACTGACCCTGACGATTCTTGGCTGCGGATCCTCGGCCGGCGTGCCGCGTCCGGCGCTAGGGTGGGGGGCCTGCGACCCCAAGAATCCGAAAAACCGCCGGCGCCGCTGTTCCTTGCTCGCGGAGCGGACCTCCGATCGCGGAACGACGCGCGTCCTGATCGACACCTCTCCGGATTTGCGCGAGCAGTTGATCGACGCCAATGTCGATCATCTCGACGCGGTGTTTCTAACCCATGAGCACGCCGATCAGACCCACGGCATCGACGATCTCCGATCCGTCGCGATACATCAGCGCCGGCGCGTTCCGTTTTATCTGAGTCAATCGACCGCGCGCGACATCGTGCAACGTTTTTCCTACTGCTTCGCCTCGCCGCCGGGCAGCAACTATCCCCCGATCCTGCACCGTCATGAAATAGAATCAGGCGAAAGCCGCACCATCGAAGGGAAGGGCGAAGCAATCACGCTGTCGGCATTCAACATACAGCATGGCGATATTCCCGCGCTGGGCTACCGGATTGCCGATGCTGCCTATACGCCAGATGTCAACGACATCCCGCACGAGAGCTGGCCTTTTCTGGAAAAGCTCGATCTCTGGATCATTGACGGGCTTCGCTTTACGCCGCATCCCAGCCACTTCAGCGTCAACGACGCGCTGTCCTGGATAGAGCGCTTCAAGCCGCGCCGCGCCGTCATCACCAACATGCATTCCGATCTGGATTACGAAGTGCTGCGCCAAACGCTGCCGCCCAAAGTCGTACCCGCCTATGATGGCATGCGGTTGATAATAGGCTGATTTCATCTGACGCAGGCCGCGCGATACCGTTTAGATCACGCGCGATGCCACCATGCCTCTCACGCTGAAATCGCCTTGGCCGAGTCCACCTGAGTGCGCAACATGAACTTCTGGATCTTTCCAGTCGAGGTTTTCGGAATCGGCCCGAACACCACGGCCTTCGGCGTCTTGAAGCCGGACATGTGGCTTCGGCAGAACGCGATGATCTCGGCTTCGCTGGTGCGGGCATTTTCCTTCAGCTCGATGAACGCGCAGGGCACCTCGCCCCATTTGCTGTCGGGTTTTGCCACCACTGCGGCGAACAGCACCGCCGGATGCTTGTAAAGCACGTCCTCGACTTCGACCGATGAGATGTTTTCGCCGCCGGAAATAATGATGTCCTTGGAGCGGTCCTTGATGATCACATAACCGTCCTTATCGAGCACGCCGAGATCGCCTGTGTGAAACCAGCCGCCGACAAACGCTTCCTGGGTGGCTTTTTCGTTCTTCAGGTACCCCTTCATCACGATGTTGCCGCGGAACATAACCTCGCCGATGGTTTCACCGTCACGCGGCACTTCGCGCATCGTTTCCGGATCGATCACAGTCACGGCTTCCTGAAGCGGGTAGGGTACGCCCTGCCGGCGTTTCAGTTGGGCACGCTGCTCGGCCGCCAGCTCGTTCCAGCCCGGCTGCTCCGCGCAAACCGATGCCGGACCATAAACTTCAGTCAGCCCATAGACGTGGGTGAGCCTGATTCCGATGCTTTCGGCACCCTCGAGCACGGCGACCGGAGGTGCCGCGCCTGCGATCAAGCCGATTACGGGCCGTGCGGCGGGGCCTTTCGGCGCATCTGGCGCGTTGATCAGGCTGTTGTACACGATCGGCGCGCCCGCCATGTGGGTGACCCCATACTTCCTGATTAGTTCAAAGATCTTGGTGGGCTCGACCTTGCGCAAGCAAACGTTGATGCCGGCCGAAGCCGCGATGGTCCAAGGAAAGCACCACCCGTTGCAGTGAAACATCGGAAGCGTCCAGAGATAGACCGGATGCTGGCCGAGATTGCCCGCCAGAATGTTGCTGACCGCGTTCAAGTACGCTCCGCGATGATGGGTCACCACACCTTTGGGATTGCCCGTGGTCCCTGAAGTATAGCTGAGCGCGATCGCATCCCATTCGTCCGGCGGCAGACGTGGCACAAAACCTTCATCGCCTTTTTTCAGTGCGTCCTCGTACTCGATTTCACCCATCCGCTTTCCGCCGGCGAACGAGGCATCATCCACGTCGATGACGAAGGGTTTCGGGCCCTTCATCAGCTTCAGGGCCTCGCCGATCACGCCTGAGAATTCCGGATCTACCAGGATGATTTTCGCGCCACCGTGATCGAGCTGGAACGCGATAGAGGAAGCATCGAGCCGGATGTTGAGCGCATTGAGCACCGCACCCGCCATTGGCACTGCGAAATGCACCTCGTTCATGGCGGGGACATTCGGCAGCATCGCCGCGATCGTGTCGCCGGTGCCAATGTTGCGACCGGCCAGATAGGACGCAAATTGCCGACATCGCGCATAGGTTTGCGACCAGGTGAAGCTGCGCCCCTCGTAAACCGTGCTGATTTGATCGGGATAGACGGCGGCGCTGCGCGCCAGGAAACTCAAGGGCGTCAGCGGAACGTAGTTGGCTGGCACCTTGTCCAGCCCGACATTGTATTGGTTCTGTTTCCCAGTCATCGGCCAACTCCAATTGCGTACGGCTTTACAGGAATCGATGGATACCCACGGAAAGATCGCCAGCAGATGTGTTGAGTAGCGCGCGTCGTGAAAGGCTCATCTCGATCTCTCCCTGGGATTATTGTTCTTATGGAGATGCTATCCTATACGGACCTGATTACGCTGCGTCATCGGCGATCTCGCAACGCGGCTTATTGCAGCGTCGGCGAACAACGGCAACGCCGATGCTTTATACGGAGCGCCGCCGATAAGCCGGTCCCATCGCGCTGCCGGTCGAACTCCAAATCATGTTCAAGTCATGCTCAACGCTTGAAGCGGCAGCCGCGCAGGCTCCATATCGGCTGGAATTCTGAAGAATTCTACATAAGTCATTGATATCGCGATGTCTAATTATATTCCATAATATACCTTATGCGAATCCGACTTTTGGGCACTGGGCATGGCTCGTGCCGTTCCCCTGCCGTCTCATCGTCCTCTGAAGCGCGGCTTGCGCTTGCTCAGGAACGCCGCGACACCCTCCTTGTGATCCTCGGTCAGGCTCGCGAGCGCGAACTGATCGACGTCCATGTGGCTAGCTCCGCGGCGCTGATGCGCTGGTCGGCCAGGATCACCGCCTGTTTGGTTCGAGCCGGTCCGATCAAATGCAGCATGCGTGGAATGCTTTGCCAGCTCATGTTCATGCCGAGGCCAATCTCGGGCACGCGCAGATGGGCGTCGCAGCCCATGATCCGAAAATCCAGCGCGACCGCCAGCGCCACGCCGCCGCCGATGCAAAACCCCTCAATGGCAGCGATCGTGATCTGCTCCATTTCGTGCCAGGCTTGGGTCAGCCGCGTCCCCAGCTTGAGGTGCCGCCGCAATGAGCCGAGATCCATTGTGCGGCGCGAGAGACCTTCGGGATCCCTGAGATCAAAGCCGGCGCTGAACGCGTGCGCGCCGCCGGTCAACACCACCACAGAGGTTTCGCTGTCATCCTCGAAGGTGCGGGCGGCACGGGTGAGTTGACGAAGCGCTTCCGGCGAGAGCGCGTTGATGGCGTCGCCACGGTCGAAGCGCACCACGGCGATGCGGCCATCGGGCCCGAGGCCTTTTTCGATTTTTACGAATTCCGTCAAGCCATGTGCCTCCCCGCCAACCATCTTGGCAAGGATAGCTCATAAATGGCCCGTGCGCTCACGAACCGGGCTTTCCGGTGCGGGAAAGCGAACCGTCGTTCCGATGGTGATCCAGTTGGCGTTTTCGCCGTTGATGTTCCGGCCGTAGATGACGTCGACCGAAAAAATCTCATTGGGGCGATAACGTACGCCGGTCTGAAATCGCGGCCGGACTACACTGGGAATATCGGCGGCGCCGGCCTGCCCGAATGTCTCGATGGTCCATTGCAAGACGTCGGTAAACTTCCAGTCGAAACCGACCCCGTAGGTCAGATAGTGCCGGTCGACCGCGCGGTTCCAAAGCCAGCCTGCATTGAGGTTGATACGCATGGTTTCGGACAGCCGGAGTGTCGCCGGCACCACCGCAAACGCGGTGAGATTTTCGCCGGTCAGTGCGTCGAATGAGCCGCCGGCATAGAATGAAAACCCAAACTTTCCAATCCCGGTCGGAACGAGGTTCGTCTTGGCCTTGGGTGCGATGGTGGTACTCCAGGCGCCATCGGCGCGCGATGGGTTGGTCAACAGGCTCAATTCGACCGGTTTGAAGAGATCCACCACGCAGGAAGGATTGGCCACGGCGGAGAAATCGGTGTTGCTCGCGCTCGAAATCCAGCTTTCGACCTTGCATGAGCCGACCTCGGAGATATCGGCAGCATCCACCGCATAGGCGTTGTTGGCTGCGCGCGCTTCGAGCGTCATCAACGACACCAACACAGTCGGCGCCGCAGCGAATATGGTGCTCAGCCTCGGTAATCCCATCCGGAAAACCTATCTGAGTCTCCGCCGGCCAAGAACATCAGATGGCTTGAAAGGCCCTAAATCCCGATTATCTGGCGCTCCAGCAGCATCTCGACAGCTTCTGAATATTCCGCCTATGCTTCCGACATGACCGCTCACGATCACCATCATGATCACGACCATTCGGACTTGTCCGAGACCGAATTGCGTGTGCGCGCGCTCGAGAGCATCCTGACCGAGAAGGGTTATGTCGATCCGGCCGCGCTCGACCTGTTAATCGAAACCTACGAGACCAAGGTCGGGCCGCGCAACGGCGCGCGCGTGGTGGCGCGGGCATGGGCCGATCCCGCTTTTCGCGCCCGCCTCATCCGGGATGCCACGCCGGCAATTGCCGAACTCGGCTATGCCGGGCGTCAGGGCGAACACATCGTGGCACTCGAGAACACCCCTCGCCTTCACAACATGGTCGTGTGTACGCTTTGCTCCTGTTATCCTTGGCCGGTGCTTGGATTGCCGCCGGTCTGGTACAAGTCCGCGCCCTATCGCTCCAAGGCGGTGAAGGATCCGCGCGGCGTGCTCCGCGATTTCGGTTTTGACTTGCCTGAAGGCACCGACATTCGCGTCTGGGATTCGACCGCGGAAATTCGATATCTCGTGCTGCCGATGCGACCGGCCGGTACGGAGGGCTGGAGCGAAGAGCGCCTTGCGGAGCTCGTCACCCGCGACAGCATGATCGGGACCGGATTGCCGAAACACCCGCATGAGGTCGCCTGATGGACGGCGCGCACGATATGGGCGGGGTAGCATGGTCCGAGCCGGTGCAACCGGAGCCGAACGAGCCGGTGTTTCACGCGGAATGGGAGCGGCGCGCATTCGCTCTCACGCTGGCAATGTCGATGCCCGGCGGCTGGAACATCGACATGTCCCGCTTTGCCCGTGAGGATCGCCCGCCCAAGGACTATCTCAGCAAGAGCTATTACCAGATCTGGCTAGCGGGACTCGAGCGTTTGATGCTCGAGCGCCAAATGATTTCAACCGACGAGATCGCGGCCGGCGAATCTCTGCATCCGGCAAAACCGGTAGCGAAGAGGCTGACGCCTGACGGCGTCGCCGCCATGCTGCATCGGGGCGGACCTACCGAGCGGGAAGCAAAGCGCCCTGCTCTGTTCGCCGCGGGCGACCGCGTTCGCGCGAAGATGATCCATCCGGCGACGCATACCCGCCTGCCACGCTATGTGCGCGGACATGCCGGCA
>VAZS01000219.1 GCA_005884855.1 Alphaproteobacteria bacterium
TGGTCATCTGCGGCGTGGTGACGCGCAGGATGACGAAGCCGAAGAAGCTCGTGAGCGCGGTTGTCACCGCGATCATCGCCAGTAACCGCGAAGCACCCAGATCCTTCAGGAAGCCTACGAGACCCTGCAAACCAACCGCCCCTAAGATTCGGCCCCAGGTGCCGACTGGGCAATTATTGCCTACGGGATGGTTTCGATATGGTTAACGAGGGTTAAGGGCTGGGGCCAAACTTCGGAGATAAAAAAATCGGCCTCCGGTAAGGAAGCCGCTTTTAGTCGAATGCCGGCGCTTCTGCGCAGGTTATTGGCGATATTGCTGGATGCGGGTGGTGCGCAGTCCCGCCAGCCCATGCTGATCGATGGAAAACTGCCAGGAGAGGAATTCGTCGACAGTCAGGGTGTAACGGCTGCAGGCCTCTTCAAGGGAGAGCAGACCGCCGCGGACTGCGGCAACGACTTCGGCTTTACGGCGAATAACCCACCGCTTGGTTCCGGGCGCGGGCAGATCCGCAATCGTTAGGGGACTGCCGTCAGGCCCGATGACGTATTTTACCCTCGGGCGATGGGGTTCTGTCATGGCGTACTCACAAACTCTCAACCACTGAACTCACGGTTATGAATGTACGCGCCGCGACTTAAAATTTGCCTAAGCCTAAGGCTTCAATACGAATTTGCTGGAACTCTCGGAATTTTCTCTGGCCAGGCCCCCGCCAGCTACGCTCGCTGCCTTATCACGTGACCTCGGCGTCCCCTTTTCCGGCAGGGAACCTTCTACATAGCTCGCGCTTAGAGCGATGGACCCGCTGTTTGTATCGCGTTCGCTGCGTGGCCCGGCACGGTCCGGCCTGTCTTGCCCCAAGCCCTGGGCGGGGCCGTGCCTTTCTTACTTGATCGACCCGTGTCCGCCTCAGCAGTGTGCGCACTGCGGGGCTTACCCCGTGATGCTCTTGATCTGGCTGACCGTATAGGTCTGGCCGTTGATCGTCAGCAGAGGCGGCGACTGCGTGAGATCGACCGAACTGACGACGCCCTGAATCTGTTTGGAAACCGCGACGGAATTCCCCGCGCTATCTGCGGCGGTGGCGGTCAACTTGTACTGGCCGTCCGGTAGCACCGATCCGTCGTTGTTCTTGCCATCCCAGCCAAACGCCTGGTTGCTGCCGGCGCTGACGGCGTAGCTGTTCGTGAAGACGGTTTGTCCGGCGCTGTTGGTGATGGCGATGTTGACATTCGAATCTGTCGGAACACTTAGATTCCAGGTGGCCAAACCATGGCTGAGGGCCGCTGTGTCGCCATCGACGACCGCCGTCTTGCCGACGAAAGTCAGCGCCTGAGTAGATTGGGCGGTCTGCTGTAAGGAAAGCAGCGCGCTTAGCTGATCGTTGGTCCTGAGTTGCTGCTCCACGCCTGCAAATTGCACCAGTTGCTGCGTGAACTGGTTAGTGTCCAGCGGATCGAGCGGATTCTGGTTTTTCAACTGAGTCGTCAGCAGCGTCAGGAACGACTGAAAGTTTCCGGCGAGTGTGCTGCCGGTACTTGAATTCAGCGAGCCCGAGCCGCCTTTGGACGGTAGGGGCGTCGTTCCCGAAATGACGTGATTGGCTACGTTTGCTGAATCCATCTTCGTCTCCTCAGACCCTGATATCCACGCCGGTGCTCGATCCGAGCAGGCGGCCATAGCTTCTTCCGGCACCCACTGCCGGAATGGCGTCGTCATCGCTGATCACCAGCCGCTGGGCATTGCGGCTGGTCTCATTGCCATTGTTACGCCCGGAAGAAGACTGGTCGCGCAAACTGAATTGCAGGCCCCCATCGCCGCTCTTGAACCCGGCGTCGTCCAGTGCGCGCTGCAACTGCGGCGCATCCTGACGCAACATTGATAACGTTTCGGGTTTTTCGACCCTCAAATGCGAAGTAATCTGGCCGTCGCGATCGACATCGATGCGAACATCGATACGGCCAAGATCGGCGGGATCGAGCCGGATCTCAAAATGGCTCTTCCCGCTGTGCGCGGACGCTGCGATCTCCACGGCGAGCCCGCTCAAAGTTATGGGCGCATTGCTCGCAGCCGCTACGTTCAGTGATCCTGCCAGTGCGGGGCTAATCGGCGCCGGGGGGAGTTGCGGGGGCAGCGCGCCACTCATTAGGCTGCCGGTCTCGGTTGAATCGCTCAGCGGGTGGGCGGCGGTGCTGATGGGCGAATGGTCATGCACGGCTGGAGCAGGCACAGGTGCGGCTGAGGCACTGCCAGCGCCCTCCGGTTTTGGCGCGTCATCGAGATCATTGGCGGCCTTGGCTGCCGTCGCGACTGGCGCGAGGTTTGGCTGCGCGCTCAAAGCTTGTGTCGGCTTCTCGGACGGATCCGTTTTGCCCAACTCCGATTTGCCCACCTTGGCGTCCGATGTGCCCGACACCGGGGTCTTCTGCGGCATCGGGAGCTGCGTTCCGAGCACTGCGGTTGTAACACGCGATGGTGCCGTGGCAGCGTCCGCCTCTCTTAGCTGCGCTTCTGCCGGCGCGGCATCGGTCTGCACAGCCGATTTTCCGATGGGCACGGCCGCGGCCCCTAGCGCCACCTCTGTAGAGGCTGCTGCTGTGGCCGTATTTGCGGCGAGCGCTGAGGGCGCGATATCGGATAGCGGCGGGGCGGCGGCTAATGATTCGCGGCCAGCAGCATCGGGATCGATGTTGGTCTGCGCCGTCGGAGCAACCGGTACCGGCGCGGCGGGAGCGCTGGCTGCGATGGCCGCTGCGGCCAGAGCAAGCGGGGCCGCGGCGCCACCGATTGCGGGGATCGCAGCCGGAACATCCACAAGGATGGTAGCAACAGAGATAGCAACCGCGACCGCATTCGGTGTCGCGAGCGAGCTTTCGCCTTGCTGCGCGGGTGCGTCGGGGTCAGTGGCGGAGTTTGCGCCGGACGACGGCGTTTCAGTGGATTGCTCGGTATCGTCTTTCGAGCGGGCGGACTTTTTGGGGGCCCGTTCGACCGCCGTCGCTTTCGGATCGGCTGCTGGGTTGAGTTGGCGCTATCGCTGCCGGTGTCCGCGGCAATGCTCGAATCCACCAACGCCACGAAAGCTTCGTTTTGTTGTGACGCCTCGGGCCGCCCGGTTTTTTGCCGCGCTGCCTGGAAAGGCAGGGGTGATGCTGCTTCTGACGTGACGCTGAACACGGGGCGCGGCCTCTCGAAATGAACTCGCCGATCTGAACAGCAAGGACCGGGCCATCCCAAAGATGTGAAAAATACCGTTCTATTTCAGGCGGATAGCTGTTGATGGGTAAATCAGGAAGCTGCGGCGGCGGAGCCCCTTTTCTGCCCGGCGGCAAGATTTGCCGTTCCCGGAACGCAAAACGGAGGCAGCCTTGATTGCCTGACGGGAATACGGCCTATATTAAAGAGCAGTTTTTCAGCCCTGCCGATGGTCCAAGCTCGCTCTGCCGGACCCGCTCGGAGTTCTCTGAGCGAAAACGGGCATACTGAACGCAACCTGGCTTCCTCGGCGGAACGCGTTTTATGCCGCCCGGATCGCATCAATGACCGGAACGATGTTCAACAGTCTCGATCTGCAAGGCCGTCCTCAGGACACAAGAGTGGTCGTCGCGATGTCCGGCGGCGTCGACTCTTCGGTGACGGCTGCGCTGTTGAAGTCCGAGGGCTACGATGTCGTCGGCATCACGCTACAGCTTTACGATCACGGCGCGGCCACACATCGCAGGGGCGCCTGCTGCGCCGGGCAGGACATCCACGATGCCCGCGAAGTCGCCGAGCGGATCGGAATCCCGCATTACGTGCTGGACTATGAGAACCGTTTCCGTGAGTCGGTGATCGACAACTTCGCTGACAGCTACGCGTTGGGCCAAACACCGGTGCCATGCATCGAGTGCAACCGCTCGATCAAGTTTCGCGACCTTCTGGCAACCGCGCGCGAACTCGGTGCCTCCGCGCTCGCGACCGGGCATTATGTCGCGTCGCGCCGCACCGCTGACGGATCGCGCGCGCTAGTCTGCGCCGCCGACCCTGATCGCGACCAGAGCTACTTCCTGTTCGCGACCACGCGCGAACAGCTCGATTATCTGCGTTTTCCGTTAGGCGACCTGAGCAAAGCGCAGACGCGCGAACTGGCGCGGCGGTTCGATCTGACGGTCGCGGACAAGCAGGACAGCCAGGATATTTGCTTCGTGCCGACCGGCCGCTATACGGATGTCATCGGCCGATTGCGGCCGAATGCGATCGAGCCGGGCGAGATCGTTGACCTCGATGGGCGCGTCATCGGCAGACATCAGGGCATCGTCCATTTCACGGTCGGCC
>VAZS01000011.1 GCA_005884855.1 Alphaproteobacteria bacterium
GTGTGCTCACGCTCAACAGGCCTGAAGCCCGCAATAGCCTGTCGGAGAGCCTGATTGCCGAGCTGCATGCAGCGCTCACGAGCGTTCACGACGACAAAAGCGTGCGCGCGGTGGTGATCGCAGCCAATGGCTCGGCCTTTTCCGCAGGCCATGATATGAAAGAACTAACCGCGCGCCGCGCCGACGCCGATCGCGGGCGCGCCTATTTCGCGCAAATAATGACTGCTTGCAGCGCGATGATGCAGGCGATCGTAGAGCTGCCAAAGCCCGTAGTTGCCGCGGTTCAGGCCGTGGCCACCGCCGCCGGATGCCAGCTTGTGGCGAGCTGCGATCTTGCGGTCGCCTCGGAAGCAGCGACATTCGCTACCCCTGGCGTCGACATCGGATTGTTCTGTTCGACCCCCATGGTGGCGCTGTCGCGCAACGTTTCGCGCAAGCAAGCGTTGGAAATGCTGCTTACGGGCGAGCCGGTTTCGGCAGCAAGGGCTCGTGAGATGGGCCTCGTTAACCGCGTCGTCCCGATCGGCCGCGAGCGGGAGGCAGCAATCGCGCTAGCCGAGAAGGTCGCCCTCAAATCCGCCTATACGGTAAAGCTCGGCAAGGCGGCGTTCTACCGTCAGGCCGAAATGAGCCTTGCGGATGCCTATCGGTATGCGTCAGAGGTGATGACGGAGAACATGATGGCCCGCGATGCCGAGGAGGGTATCGGCGCATTTATCGAGAAGCGTCAGCCGAAGTGGCAAGATCGCTGAAACCAATCCGGCTCAATTGCACTTGGATACCCAATGAACCACGACTCGTACTCCGATGACTATATCCGCGAAATTCTCAATGGCGTGAAGACGATCGCCATGGTGGGAGCATCGCCCGTTAACGTGCGGCCGAGTTACTTCGCATTCAAATATCTGGCGCAACGCGGCTATGACATGATCCCCGTTAACCCCGGTCACGTCGGCAAGAGCCTGCTTGGCAAGCCGTTCGTCGCTTCGCTGCTCGAGATCGGCCGCCCCGTTGACATGATCGACATCTTCAGGAATTCCAGCAACATTATGCCGGCTTTGGATGAAGCTTTAAAGATGACGCCGTTGCCCAAAGTGATCTGGATGCAGCTTGGCGCGCGCGACGACGCCGCGGCGGCCAAGGCTGAAGCTGCCGGTCTCAAAGTGGTCATGAACCGTTGCCCGAAAATTGAATATGGCCGTCTGTCTTCCGAAATCTCGTGGATGGGCGTCAACTCGCGCACGTTAAGCTCAAAGCGCGCGCCGATACCAACCCTTGGCATGCGTCTTTCATTGAACCGCATGAGCGTCGGCGGCGGCGAAACCACGGCCTCCGATCGAGCCGCGAAAAACAAAAGCGAACTTACGTGAGCGCGATGCGGGCCGTCGGCTCCTGAACGCGAAAAAGAGCAACGGAAACCTTCCAAAACACAACTGAAGCACGGAGCCGCCTTGACGGCGGAGGCCGCTGCCATCAGCATGCCGCGCCCAACTCAAGGATACGGCAGAGCAGGAATTTAGAATGAACGATCGTCTTCCCGGCTTCTCGACTCTCGCCGTGCATGCCGGCGCGCAACCCGATCCTACAACTGGCGCGCGCGTAACACCGATCTATCAGACCACCTCATTCGTGTTTAACGATGCAGATCATGCCGCGTCGCTGTTCGGGCTGCAGGCCTTCGGCAACATCTATACCCGCATCACGAACCCGACCACGGCGGTACTGGAAGAACGTGTTGCCGCGCTCGAAGGCGGCACTGCCGCGCTGGCAGTTGCATCCGGACACGCGGCACAGGTGGTCGTGCTCCAGCAATTGCTGATGCCCGGTGATGAGTTCATTGCCGCCCGCAAACTCTACGGCGGGTCAATCAACCAGTTCACCCATGCCTTCAAGAGCTTCGGCTGGAACGTGATATGGGCTGACCCCGACGATGTCGGAAGTTTCGAGCGAGCCGTCACTCCGCACACAAAGGCGATATTCATCGAGTCGATCGCCAACCCTGCCGGCAGCATTACCGACATCGAGGCGATCTCGGCTGTAGCCCGCAAAGCTGGATTACCGCTGATCGTCGACAACACCCTGGCGACGCCCTATTTGTTGCGGCCGATCGACCATGGTGCCGATATTGTCGTGCATTCCCTGACGAAATTTCTTGGCGGGCATGGCAATTCGCTCGGCGGCATCATCGTCGATGCCGGTACCTTCGATTGGTCGAAGAACAACAAATATCCGATGCTGAGCGAGCCGCGCCCGGAATATCACGGCATCAAAATCCAGGAGACATTTGGGAATTTTGCGTTTGCCATCGCTTGCCGAGTTCTTGGTCTGCGCGACCTCGGTCCGGCGCTGTCGCCATTCAATGCCTTTCTGATTCTCACGGGCATCGAGACGCTCCCGCTGCGGATGCAAAAGCACTGCGAGAATGCCAAAGCGGTCGCGGAATGGCTGTCGGCGCATCCGGCGGTAGCTGCCGTTAGCTACGCCGGCCTTGCCGGCGACAAATATAACAATCTCGCACGCAAATATGCGCCGAGGGGCGCCGGGGCGGTGTTCACCTTCAGCCTCAAGGGCGGTTACGAGGCCGGCGTCAACCTGGTGTCGAACCTGAAACTGTTCTCTCACCTCGCCAATGTCGGCGATACCCGCTCGCTCGTGATCCACCCTGCTTCGACAACGCACAGCCAGCTCGACGATGCGGCCAAGGTCAAATCGGGCGCGGCGCCGGACGTTGTGCGGCTGTCGATCGGTATCGAGGACAAGGAAGACCTGATTGCCGATCTGGAGCAGGCGCTGAGCACGTGAATGCCGTCGCGGGCGATTGGATGGCGATCAAGTCGCTCGCCTCAACGTAGCCAATTAACTCAGCCGGCCCGAGCGGCCGGAAGCACCAGTGATTGCGGCTCCTGTTCCGAGGGCCGCACGGCCAAACGTTCGGCCTGAAACACAGCAATCGTCAGCACCGCGATCGCTACCGCCTGATGAGCGAGGGCGAGGCCGATCGGGACCTGATACAGCAGCGTCAGGATGCCGAGCACCGCCTGTAGCGCAATCACGGCCGCGAGCCACAAGGCCCCTTTGACAACGGCAGCGCCGGCGCGTGAACGAACCGCGTCCAACGCATGCACCACCGCGATCAGGAACAGCGCATACGCAATCATGCGGTGCTCGAACTGCACCGTAAGCGTGTTATCGAACAGATTGCGCCACCACGGGGTTTCGAAAAACAGCCGCGCAGCGGATGGTATCAGCGCGCCGTCAATGTCAGGCCAGGTGTTGTAGACCTTGCCCGCGCGCAGCCCTGCGACCAGGGCACCGAGATAAAGCTGAACGAAGGTCAGCACCAACAGTATCGCACTCGTGATCTTCATCCGCACATGCGGTATCAGCGGCGATCTTTCGGAAAGCCGCCGCAGCGTCCAGACAATCGCTGCGAAGATCAGAAGAGCCAGCACGAGGTGGGTGGCTAGCCGATATTGGGAAACTTCAACCCGCTCCGAAAGGCCTGAGGCCACCATCCACCAGCCTACTGCGCCCTGCAGCGCCCCGAGCCCGAAGATCACCCACAGCCGCCGCCGCAGATCCGCAGTGAGAACACCGCGCCACATGAACCAGAGAAACGGCAGCAGGTAGAGAATGCCGATCACGCGCCCGAGCAGCCGGTGGCTCCATTCCCACCAGAAAATTGTCTTGAACTCCGTCAGAGTCATGCCGGCATTCAATTCGCGATATTGCGGGATCTTTTGGTAAGCCTCGAACGCCTGTGTCCACTGCTGCTGATTAAGCGGCGGCAGCACACCGGTGACCGGTCTCCACTCGACAATCGAAAGCCCGGACTCGCTGAGCCGTGTGGCGCCGCCCACCAGCACCATGATTGCGATCAGGGCGGCAATCGATATCAGCCACCACCGCACCGCGCGCGTTTGTGATTTCTGGATTGGGGGAGTGGTCATCGAAGCTGCGCTTGAATGAATTTCCGCGCCCCTTATAGTCCGCCCCTTCCCGCGCGCAAGCCGCGCAAACACAAACGGCCGCACATTTCCGCTCATGACGATACGCACGCGCAAATTCCTTGGAACCATCGCTCTTCTCGTGCTGGTGGTCGTGTGGTCATTGATGGGAATGACGCTGGCGCAGACGCCCTGGCTCGCGAAATCCGGACTGTTGCAAGCGATCTTCTACGTGGTGGCCGGCATCGGCTGGGTGCTACCGGCGATGCCGATCATCAGCTGGATGGCGCGGCCGGATCTCTAGAGCTTGCTTGCCAGCGCCAACCACCGGCTCCAACCTGACACCCGACAGCATGGACCGCAGCGCGCGCAGCGAATGCTGCCGCCCGTCCCAGGTGATACGCGGCAGGGCATGCAGGTTCGTCCGGCCCTCCGCCTCGACGACGCCGGCCATTGCCGAAGCTGCGCTGGCAAACCCCGCCTCTGCGGCCATCGCAACATGCTGCCGGCGAAACGCAGCGCGATCGCCGAACGGATACGCGAAATGCCTCACATCGCGTTGGAACGCGGCCTGTGCTACCGCCTGGCCCATTGTGATTTCGCGCAGCGCATCGGTCTCTGTCAGGTTTGACAGAACCGGATGGTTCACCGTCGCGCTTCCGATGGTCACCAGTGGATCCGCCGCGATCTTGGCCAAGTCGTGCCAATCCATAAAGGCTTCTCGCGACAAAGCCGCGGCATCGATCGAGTACCGCGTGCAGAGATCTCTTATGGCAAGCGCAACATCAGGCGGCCTTAGCGAGCGCATCCACTCTGCGAGAAACTCATACACCTGATATTTCTCTGACGTGTTTGCGACGTCGAAACGCTGCTCCTTGCGGTCCATCACAAGGCTGATGCGTGTTTCGCGCGCAATCACTTCTTCAAGTGCGAGCCACCAGGCTTCGCCTAGCCCGTCGGGGAACGCGGTTGGTACGTAAACGGCAAAAGGAACTTGATGTCTCGCGAGCACTGGGTACGCCGATTCGATCAGGTCCTTATAGGCGCCATCGAATGTCAAACAGACGAAACGTCTCGGCTGAGGCAGCGTGACCGATCTTCGGCAAACCTCGTCCAATGAAACAAGATCATAATTCCAGCGCTTCAGCGCCCGAATGGTTCGATCGAGAAACCTGGGTGTGATTTCCTTATGTTGCAGCGGCTGAAAACGCGCTCGCCGGCGCGGGCGCACGCGTTCGAAGCGGAGGACCACGCCGGCACCCTGCCCGCGAAGCCATGACAGTCCGCTGAAATAGGCAAGCTCCAGCTTCACCCTGTTCAGGAAGCCGATATGGGATCGCAAAGTCTGGTCCTCTGTGACTCTTTCGTGAGACCGACAGTTTGCCTGCGCGGTCATGCTTTGTTAACCATGAAAGTCCCTAATCGGATTCAATGGTTCCCACAGGTTCTCCGATGTCAGGCGTGTACGCCGTCATTATCTGTCTGTTTGCCGCCAACGATACCGTTCTGATCGGTGAGCGCTGGTTCTGAACATGCCTGCGAGTGCAGATCAACCGCTGCGTATCCTGCACGCATTGCGCTCGCCGGTAAGTGGAACGTTCCGCCACATCATGGACCTTGCCAATGGCCAAGCCGATCGCGGCCATCACGTTGGCATTATCGCGGACAGTCTGACCGGCGGGGAACGCGCCGACGCGGCGCTCAAAGACATCGCTCCTCGTCTCAAACTCGGGGTTCATCGTTTGGCCATGCCGCGCCATCCATCGCCCACGGATATTCTGACGTGGGTGCATTTCGTGCGCCTGATCCGAACGCTGAAACCGGATGTGCTGCACGGCCATGGCGCGAAGTTGGGCGTCTTTCTCCGCGTAAAACCCCATTCGAAAAGCGTCATTCACGCCTATACGCCGCACGGTGGCTCGCTGCATTTCCCGATGAATACGTTAAAGGGCGCACTGTACAGCCGTATCGAGCGCGCCCTTATGAAAGCAACGGACTTGTTCCTGTTCGAAAGCGCCTTCGCGCGCGATAGGTATCAACGCACAATCGGCATACCCACGGGATTGGTGCGTTGTGTGTTCAATGGCGTCACCGCAGACGAATTCGATCCCATCGTCACAGTTCAGGATGCCACCGACATCGTCTATGTCGGCGATTTCAGGCATATCAAAGGTGCCGACCTTTTGATCGATGCTGTGGCGCGGCTACATGCCGACGGAAATCCGGTCACGTTGACGCTCGCCGGTGACGGCGAGGAACTCGGAAATCTCAAGGCTCAGGTGCAAAGGCTCGGTCTTTCGGAGGCCGTGCGCTTTATCGGCCACGTGAAGGCGCGATACGCCTTCTCGAAGGGCCGCCTGCTGATAGTACCATCCCGCCAGGATTCCATGCCCTATGTCGTGATCGAGGCGGCCGCTGCGGGAGTGGCCATGGTAGCCGCGAACGTTGGCGGTATACCGGAAATTTTTGGTTTGCATACCGAGGCGCTGTTTGCGCCCAACATCGTCACCGCCATGGCCGACGCGATCGAGATCGCGCTTGAGGATCCCGCCGCCGCGCAGGCGCGCGCCAAATCGCTTCGCGAACGAATCTTTCTGCATTTCTCGCAGAAGGCCATGATCGATTCGGTATTGGCGAGTTACCGCGAGGCGTTGGCGGATCGATAGGGTTTTTGCCAGTGATCACAAATTTATCCCGATGCTTCGACGAGATCAGCGTCATCTAACTTCCTGATTACTGCTCGACCGTGAACGTAATGCCGGCGTGATCGACCAGTCGCTTGATCAGCCGGTTGCCCATGGCGGCACCAGGAGTCCACATACCCCCTTTGACCTCCGGGGCCTCTCGGAGGCAGATCGCGCATTCAGAGATCATCTTTGAGGTCGAGCCATAGCCGGGATCGCGGTCACCGCGCACCGCGATGCGCGCCTGGCGGCCGTCGGCGGCGATACCGACGAACAACAGATCGTAGAGACCGGACTCGCGTTCTTCTTTTGACGGACCCTCGCCGGGCTTGGGCACATCGGTACCCGACAGCTTGTTGTTCGCCGCCATCACCTTCTTGGCCATCGCCTCGCCCTGCTCGCCTGGGCCAGTCACCATCATCTCGTCGTAGACGAGGTCCTTGCCGTAGGGAAAGCCCATCAGCATGTTGGAGCGATGAACGTTCCGCGTGTTGATGCTGGCCATCACGAACGGGGCGTTCCAGGATTTGAGATCCTCGTCGAAGACGGGCTTGTTGCCGGGCGGCTGTTTGGGTCCTTCGAAGCCCGGCGTAAGCAAGAAGGGATTTTTCATAAGCGCCACCAGGCTCAAATCCTTTGCTGCCGCTTCAAAGATAGCCCGCATGCTCGCTGCGGTGCCACCGGAGAACGTGCCCTTCATGTCGCGCACGCGGCCTTTCACCCGCGACGCCGGCGCGCCGAACACCTTCTTTGCGTGCTCTTGAACGAAGAATACCCCGAGTTCGAACGGAAGCGAATCGAAGCCGCAGGAAAACACGATCCGAGCGCCGGTCGATTGCGCCTTGGCTTCATGCGTATCGATCATCTGCCGCATCCAGGTTGGCTCGCCGCAGAGGTCGAAATAGTCGATCCCCGCCGCGACACAAGCAGCAAGCAGCTCATTACCATAGAGCATATAAGGTCCGACGGTAGTGATGACGGACTTCGTCTGCGCCACCATCGCCTTCACCGAAGATGGATCGTTGGCGTCCGCCACGATTAGCGGCGTATCTGCCGGCGCGCCGATTGCGTCGCGCACGGAGGCAAGCTTGTCCTTGCTAC
>VAZS01000012.1 GCA_005884855.1 Alphaproteobacteria bacterium
TCATCGCGAAGGCGGCGCGCGGCGGCGGGGTCGCTTTCCAGCACCCGCTGGAACAGGCTGCGCGGAATCCGGATCACCGAGGAATATTCGACCGCTGTCGCCGTGGACGGCCGCCGCATTGCCTTGATCAGCGCAAGTTCGCCGATCAATGCGCCCGGGCCGGCGATCGCTTCGGCGCTTCCGCCGTCCTCAACGCTGAACGCGCCGCGCTGAACGATATAGCCCGCGTCGGCGTCATCCCCCGTTCTAAACAGCACGTCGCCGCTAGCGATGATGCGCTGCTCGGAGCCGATCGCCAGCATGCGCAAGGCCGTCGTTCCCAACAGGCGCAAAGTTGGGACGCGCTCGAGCAGGGCAACATCATCTTCGATCGACATGCGGGACCAGTGATCGCGGCGCGCTACTGAGGCCAATTAATCCGAATCGGCCGAATCGTATCACGGCACCAGCTTGTATCCACCGGCTTCCGTTACAAGTATCTCGGGATTGGCCGCATCTTTCTCTATCTTCTGGCGCAGCCGATAGATGTGGGTTTCCAGCGTGTGAGTGGTGACGCCTGAATTGTAGCCCCAGACCTCCTGCAGCAATGTCTCGCGCGACACCGGCAACTGGCCGGCGCGGTATAGGAACCGCAGGATCGCGGTCTCCTTTTCGGTAAGTCGCACTTTTTTGGCATTGGCGCCCGTGAGCATCTTGGAACCAGGCCGGAAACTGTAAGGACCGACCGAAAACACGGCGTCTTCGCTGGCCTCATGCTGCCGCAGTTGCGCCCGGATCCGCGCCAGCAGCACCGCAAACCGGAACGGCTTGGCGACATAGTCGTTGGCGCCGGATTCGAGGCCCAGAATGGTGTCCGAATCGGTATCGTGTCCCGTCAGCATGATGATGGGCGCCTTGAAGCCGCCCTTGCGCAGGGAACGTACGACTTCCCGCCCGTCGGTATCGGGCAGTCCGACGTCCATCAGGACGAGATCGGGGGCGTTGGCCTTGGCCGCACTGGCACCCTTGGCCCCGGTATCGACGGCGGAAGCTTCGAACTCGTCGTGCAGCGACAATTGCTCCACCAGCGTATCGCGCAGATCGTTGTCGTCATCCACGATCAGGATCTTGCGGGCATTGGCCATAGGTACAATCCTCTGCGGCGGCGGGCGATCGAAAGCGCCTTCGGCCTTGGTCTCGTTGCTAAGATCAGGTTCCGTCAGGTCGCGTTCATTTTGAGGTAGGGGACTGTTACAGATTCACAACCCGAAGCGCAGCCTACCCCAGAATTCGCACGCCTCTGGATGAATGTCTCGTAATGCGTTGAAATAGGCATCGCTCGCGCCACGGACAATCCGGGGTCTGTAATATTATGCAAAATCGCATCGTTTCAAATGGTTATGACCGCGGCTCGGGGGCTCGCCCGCTTGGCACGATCAGGATTCGCGCCGCGGCCGGCGATCCGCGCCGGGGCTGGTTGACCGCGGGCGGGCGGACCGTCCCGGTAGCGCTGGGGCGTGAGGGAATCAGAGCTAACAAGCGCGAAGGCGACGGCGGCACCCCAAAGGGCACGTTCCGGGCCCGGCAGTTGTGGTGGCGCGCCGATCGCCACCCGCGACCGCGAACGTTTTTACCGGTTCGCGCCATAGGTCCTGAAGACGCCTGGTGCGAAGACCCTCAGAGCCGCCACTACAACAGGCCGGTGCGGCGGAACAAACATCGCGGTGGCGACCGTCTGGAACGAGACGACCACCTCTATGACTTTATTGTCGAGATCGATCACAATAGCTCTCCACGAGTTGCCGGCCGAGGCAGTGCGGTGTTCCTGCATCTGGCGCGCCAGAATTTTGGCCCCACGGCGGGATGCGTTTCGATGACCCAATCGGCGATGCTGCGGCTGTTGGCGCGGCTCGGCCCCGACACCAGGATTGTGATTGGTTAGGCGCCCTGGCGGATACCGGCGCTCCTGATCTAAATCGATGATGGTGCTGCCTGCGCTAGCGATGTCCGAAAATCGCCGAACCGATGCGGACATGGGTGGCGCCGAATTGGATCGCAATGGCGAAATCGGCGCTCATGCCCATCGATAGATTCTGTAGCCCATTGCGCGCCGCGATCTTCGCCGTCAGTGCGAAGTGTGGCGCCGGCGCATCATTGATCGGCGGGATGCACATCAAACCGGAAATCTGCAAGCCGTAATGCTCGCGGCAACGCGCGATGAAGGCGTCGGCTTGCGCTGGAGCGACACCCGCTTTCTGCGGCTCCTCGCCGGTGTTGAGTTGAACGAACAATTCGGGCCGGCGTTTTTGAGTATCGATCTCCTTGGCTAATGCTTCGCAAATGCTCGGACGGTCGACCGAATGAATGGCGTCGAACAGCGCGACGGCTTCTCTGGCCTTGTTCGATTGCAGCGGTCCGATCAGGTGCAAGGCAACTCCGGGGTAAGCCGAAATTAACCCTGGCCACTTCGCCCTTGCTTCCTGCACGCGGTTTTCGCCGAAAACGCGTTGTCCGGCGTTAATCACGGGAACGATTGCATCGGCGGCGAAGGTTTTTGACACCGCGACCAGCGTCACGGACGCGCGATCCCGGCGCGCTTGCTTGCAGGCGCTCGCGATCTCCTGCTCTACGTTCGCGAACCCATTTAGTGAATGCGGAGCTGTCGGCGAAGGTTCGTGCGGCGCCATCTAAATCTCGGCCGTGGATTTAAGGATAGGTCGAATTTTACCGAGTGCGGAAAAGGGTTCTTGAACCATTCCCCCTACCCTGCATGTGGGGTCGGGGGCCAAGGATGTCACGCGTCACTTTTAACCGCAACAGAGTGAAGCTCAAGCAGCTTCTGGGTATTCGCGCGCGGCTCGCATTGCTGGCGCTGATCCTGGTCGCGCCTTTGATGCTGGAACGAGCCCGTTCGCTCGAGGATGAGCGCGCCAAGCAAATCGGGCGTGCCGCCAACGAATTCTCCGATATCGCGCGACATAGCGCCGATGCGCAGCAGGAAGTCATCTCATCGGTCGAGGCCGTATTGAAATCGGCGGCCCACATCCGCGCTTCGGCCGGTGGCATCGGCCGCAGCTGCGACATCCTGCGAGCCAGCCTGCCGACCCATTTGCCCTGGATACGCACTCTGCTGATCGTCGGCGGCGATGGAAGGGTGCAATGCTCGACGAACAACATCTTCGTTGGTGTCGATCTTAGTGAGCGTGCCTATTTCAAGAAGGCGCGCGACAGCCACGCCATGGTTTTCAGCGATTATCTCTCCGCCAAGCTCACCAACAACCCTGTGGTGATGGCCGCTTATCCAGTCTCCGCCGTCGATGGCGAAGGGGATTCCGTCATCCTTGCCGGCGTCAATCTCGACTGGATGTCGAAGATCATGAGCAACCTCGGTGGCCGGCCGGGAATTTCGGCGGCGGTGGTCGACAGCACAGGCACCGTGCTGGCCGCGCCCGCGGACCAGGGCAGCATGATAGGCCATCCACTGGATACGATACCGCTGTTGTCGGGCATCGCCGACCAGGCCCTCAGTTCGAAAGAGCCGGAAGGCTCGCTATCATTCACAGCCGCCGATGGATCGAAACGCGCGCTCAGCTTTGCGCGCATCGCCGGCACGGAATCGCGGCTGATCATCAGCATCGATGAAGCCAAGGTATCGGCCGCGATCAACCGCGAGATCCGCACCGCCTATCTTCAGCTCGCCTTTGTCTGCGTATTCGTGCTGCTCGGTGCGTTGATCGCGGCGGAGAAGCTTATCATTCAGCCGATCGAGATCATCGCTTCGATGGCCAAACGCTTCGGCCAAGGCGACTGGTCGGCGCGGGCAACTCGCAAATCGCTGCCCTCGGAATTCGTTCCGCTGGCCCGCGCGTTCAACGCCATGGCGGCGCAGCTCCGCCAACGCGAACGGGACCTGGTCGCGACCAATGACCGGCTGACGGTGATCGCGTCGATCGACATGCTGTCCGGGCTTGCCAACCGCCGCGGGTTCCAGAGCCGTCTGGATTTCGAATGGATGAAGGCGGAGCAACACGCCAGTGACTTATCGCTGTTGATGATCGACGTCGATCACTTCAAGCTATTCAATGACACCTACGGGCACCCCGAAGGCGACGCCTGCCTTACGCGGCTTGGCGAAACGCTGGCCGGCATCGCCGCCGAGGCTACGGGCTTTGCCGCGCGCTATGGTGGCGAGGAATTCTGCCTGTTGCTGCCGAACACCGGCGCTGCGCGGGCTCTCGAGGTCAGTGAGATGGTACGCGCCGAGGTGCAGAAGCTCGCAATTCCGCATTCCACGAGCAGCTATCAAACGGTCACCGTCAGCGTCGGCTTCTCCTGCACCAAGCCGAACGAGCCCCAGCGCTCGGCCGACCTGATCGAGGCTGCCGATGCCGCCCTCTACTCCGCCAAGCATCGCGGCCGCAACGCCGTAGTCGAGCACGGATTTGTGCGGCCCACCGATAGCGCAGTCGCGCTGGCGAGCTGACGCCTTACCGGAGAGCATTTTGAGCCGCGGGGCGTTGACCCGAAAGCCGCTTTTGTGGCCTAGTCCGCCGTCCCAAACACGGACGCGTATCCACTAAAAGCCCAGCGATTCCCATGACCTCCGAACGCTACAACGCACGCGAATCCGAGCCGCGCTGGCAACGACAGTGGGACGAAAAAGCCATCTTCGCCTCCAGCAACGACGATCCGCGCCCGAAGTATTATGTGCTTGAGATGTTCCCCTATCCCTCCGGGCGCATCCATATCGGGCATGTCCGGAACTATACGCTCGGCGACGTGCTGGCGCGCTTCATGCGCGCGAAGGGCTACAACGTGCTGCACCCGATGGGTTGGGATGCATTCGGGCTGCCCGCGGAAAACGCCGCGATCGAGCGCAAGGTCGCGCCGAAGGCGTGGACTTACGACAACATCGCAGCAATGAAGAAGCAGCTTCGCTCGATCGGGCTGTCACTCGACTGGAGCAGGGAATTCGCGACCTGCGACCCCTCTTACTACAAGCATCAGCAGAAACTGTTTCTTGATTTTCTGCGCGCCGGTCTCGCCGAACGCGAGCACCGCAAGATCAACTGGGACCCGGTCGACATGACCGTGCTCGCCAACGAGCAGGTGATCGATGGGCGCGGATGGCGCTCCGGCGCGCTGGTCGAGCAGCGCGAGATGAAGCAGTGGGTCTTCAAGATCACGAAATACGCGCAGGAGCTGCTGGACGCGCTCGACACGCTCGATCGCTGGCCCGATAAAGTTCGGCTGATGCAGCGGAACTGGATCGGCCGCAGTGAAGGCATGCTGGTGCGCTTCGCGCTCGACCCCGCGACCACACCATCCGGCGAGCGCGAGCTGAAGATCTTCACTACCCGGCATGACACGCTTTTTGGAGCGAAGTTCATGGCGATCGCGCCTGATCATCCGCTGGCGCTTGCTGCCGCATCGAAGAATGAAGAAATCGCTCGGTTTATCGCCGAATGCTGGAAACACGGCACCGCGCGGGAAATCATCGATACCGCCGAGAAGCTCGGCTTCGATACCGGCATCAGGGCAATCCATCCGTTCGATTCGGAGTGGAAACTGCCGGTTTATGTCGCCAATTTCGTGCTGATGGAATACGGCACCGGCGCCATCTTCGGCTGCCCGGCGCACGACCAGCGCGACCTCGACTTCGTCAACAAATACGGACTCGGCAACACACCCGTCGTTTGTCCCGAAGGCCAGGACCCCAAATCGTTCGTTATTACCGACACCGCCTACGACGGCGACGGCCGCATGATCAATTCGCGCTTCCTGAACGGCATGACGATCGATCAGGCCAAGGAGGAGGTCGCAAAGCGGCTGGAGGCAGAGTTGCGCGGCAACATGCCCGTCGGCGAGCGGCAGGTGAATTTCCGGCTGCGGGACTGGGGCATTTCGCGCCAGCGCTACTGGGGTTGCCCGATCCCGGTGATCCACTGCCCGAAATGCGACGTGGTGCCGGTGCCTGATAACGATCTGCCGGTGGTGCTGCCCGAGGATGTCAGTTTCGACAAGCCCGGCAATGCGCTGGATCATCACCCGAGCTGGAAACACGTCACCTGTCCGCAATGCGGCGGCAAGGCCATGCGCGAGAGCGATACCATGGATACGTTCGTGGATTCGTCATGGTACTTCGCGCGATTCACCGATCCCTGGAATGACAACGCGCCGACGACGCCCGCGGTCGTGGATCGCATGATGCCCGTCGATCAATATATTGGCGGCGTCGAGCACGCCATCCTGCATCTTTTGTACAGCCGTTTTTTCACCCGCGCCATGAAGGCCACCGGTCATATCGGAATGGACGAGCCGTTTGCGGGCATGTTCACCCAAGGCATGGTGGTGCATGAGACCTATCAAAAGCCTGACGGCTCCTACGTCACCCCGGCCGAGGTCAAAATCGAGACCGGGGCCGCTGGCCGTCGCGCCAGCCTGTTGAGTACGGGCGAGGAAATCTCGATCGGCTCGATCGAGAAGATGTCGAAATCGAAGCGCAACACAGTCGACCCCGACGACATCATCGCGACCTATGGCGCCGACGTTGCTCGCTGGTTCATGCTGTCGGATTCGCCGCCCGATCGGGACGTGATCTGGAGCGACGAGCGGGTACAGGGCGCGTCTCGTTTCGTGCAGCGCCTGTGGCGGCTGGTCAACGAATCCGCCGACATCGCCAAAGCTGCACCCGCGGCACGGCCGGCGAGCTTCGGCGGCGATGCGCTGATGCTTCGCAAGGCCACCCACGGCGCGCTTGACAAGGTTTCCGCCGGTATCGAGAAGCTGCATTTCAACGTCTGCCTCGCCTATATCCGGGAGTTTTCGAACACATTGGGCGACGTGCTGGCGCGCGAGGGACGGCGAGCCCCCGACCTGGCGTGGGCTGTCCGCGAGGCGGCCGTTATCCTTGTTCAACTGTTCGCGCCGATGATGCCGCATCTGGCCGAGGAATGTTGGCTGGTGCTGGAGCAGCCCGGGCTGGTTTCCGAGGCCAATTGGCCCAAAATCGAACGCGATTTGCTGGTTGAAGATGTCGTCACGCTGGTCGTTCAGGTGAACGGCAAGAAACGCGGCGAAGTCACAGTGCCGCGCAATGCCCAGAATCCCGAAATTGAGGCTGCCGTTCTGGCGCTCGATGCAGTAAAACAAAGCTTGGGTGGAAAAGTCGTCCGTAAAGTGATCATCGTTCCCATGAGGATCGTGAATGTCGTTGGCTAGCATGCGCATTGCCGCTCGGCTTGTCGCCGTGGCCGCCTTGGCGGCGCTGACGGCCGGCTGCTTTCAGCCGATGTATGCCGAACATAGCGACGGCACGCCCGCGCTGCGCGACAAGCTGATGGGCGTGGAACTACCGCCCGTCGACAAGCCCAATGCCTCGCGGGAGGCGAGACTTGGAGTCGAAATTCGCAACGCCCTGGCGTTCAAGCTGTACGGCAATGCCACCGGCATGCCGCCAACCCACCGGCTGGTGCTCCGCTCAAATCGGTGATGACCGGCACGACGTTCTCCCGCGTGTCCTATGACATACCAGGCCAACTGCAGCGTTTCGCGCGTGCCCGCGCCGTCCGGGACGCCGAAGATCGCGCGGCCCAGGAGATCGCGGAAAACATCCAGACCCGCCTGGCCTCCTTTTTCGTCGCCGGCACCTGAAGGTCGCCGCTGATACACCGTGGATCAAGCTGACGTGGTCGCGCTTCGCGGAAAAGAGATCGATGCCTTTCTCGCCCGGCCTGATCCCCTCCGGCCCATCATCCTGCTCTATGGTCCCGACTTCGGGCTGGTGCGCGAGCGCGCCGAGGCGCTGCTGGCCTCTGCAGTCGACGGTCCGAACGATCCGTTTTCGCTGGTGAGGCTGGACGGCGACGAGCTTGCAGCCGAACCATCGCGGCTGGTGGACGAGGCGATGACAATCCCGCTGTTCGGCGGGCGTCGCGCCATCCGCGTCCGTGCAGGTTCGCGTAGTTTCGCTGGCGGTATCGAGACGCTGGCGGTGAGTCCGCTAAAAGATTGCCGCGTGGTGATCGAGGCCGGAGAGCTGCGGGCCGAATCACCGCTGCGCAAAGCTTGCGAGCGCGCCAAGACGGCGGTTGCGATCGCCTGCTATCCCGACGGCGAACGCGATCTTGCAAGACTGATCGAGGATGAGTTGCGGGTCTCGAATTTGCGGATCGCACCGGAGGCCCGCGCAACGTTGACTTCACTGCTCGGTGGCGACCGCCAGGCTTCGCGCAACGAACTGAGGAAACTCGCGCTCTACGCGCATGGAAAGGGCGAGGTGACGCTCGACGATGTGATGGCCGTCGTCGCGGATGCCTCTGAGATGAAACTCGATCCGATCGTCGACGGCGCCTTTGCGGGAAAGCCAGAGCTGGTCG
>VAZS01000013.1 GCA_005884855.1 Alphaproteobacteria bacterium
GTTCAGCGCTGGGTGGAGGTTTGACCAGGCTTTTTTGTTCAGTGCGTGAAGTCCACTATCTCCTGCGCGGCAGCGAGACCCTTCTCCGCCGTTAACCAAACCGGCGTTTACGAAACTTCGGTTCGGCCGCCTTAACCACGAATACATTCTGAGGCCTTACTCTCGCCGATAGACCGCTCGTCTCTGGCGCGATCCGAGCACGAGACCTTCAGCGAATCCAGGAAGGATTCAGGATGTTTCAGCAAGTCGAAACCGAACGGAGCGATTTGGGCCGGGGACGCGAAGAGTCGTTCTTGCTGCTGTTCGAGGCGAACCCAGTTCCAATGTGGATCTGGGATCACGAGACGCTTCGCTTTCTCGCAGTTAACGACGCCGCAATTGCCCACTATGGCTATAGTCGCGAGCAGTTCATGGGCATGACCCCGATGGAGCTGAAGCCGGCAAAGGACCATGGCGGCATCCGCGAGATCGCGCAGGGCAAAACAGGATATCAAGAAGGTCGGACGTCTCAGCACATCACAGCAAACGGAGATTTGCTGGATGTCGCGATTTATGGGCGGTCGCTGGTCTATGGAGGCCGACCCGCCTCGCTGGTGGCCATCATCGATATCACCGCACGCAAACGTGCCGAGGACGAAGCTCGCAGCACACGCGAATTCCTGAGCACCGTCATTGAAAACGTTCCTGTGTCCATTGTTGTGAAGGACGCGGCTGATCTCCGATATGTACTCGTCAATCGAGCCGCGGAGGAATATCTGGGGCTCCCGCGGGAGGAGATTGTCGGAAAGACAGTGCACGACATTTTCCCACCGGCGTCCGCAGATACCATACTGGCGCGGGATCGCGATCTGCTGCAGATCGAAGATTGTAGTACGCTGGACGGATATCAGGTTGAAACTCCGGGAAATGGCATCCGGAACGTCAACAGCAAGCGACTGTCAATCCGCGGAGTGGACGGGCAGCCTCAATACCTGCTCGTGATGACCGAAGACGTAACAGAGAAGCTTGCCGCCGAAGCTAAGATCAGGCACTTGGCACATCACGATCCGCTCACACATCTGCCCAACCGCGCGAGCTTTAATTCGCATTTGTCAGAAACGATCGATCGCGCAGAAGCAGCCGCTGGGTGTTTCTCCGCGTTGTGCATCGACCTCGACAGATTTAAGGAAATCAACGACGTGTTCGGGCACGGCATCGGTGATGGCCTGCTTTGTCAAGTCGCTGCCCGAATGCGGGAGGTGAGCGGTATCGCGTTCATCGCTCGTCTCGGAGGTGATGAGTTTACGATCATACTTCAGGGCTGCGCTGATACTGCAGCGACGTTCGCTGAAGATCTGCTTCAACGGATGTCGGGCGACTTCGAAGTCGAAGGACAACGGTTGCGGGCGGGCCTGAGCATCGGGATTGCCGTCTATCCCGGAGATGGCAAGAACGCAACAACGCTGCTCTCCAATGCCGATGCCGCGCTTTATCGCGCTAAAGCTGACGGTCGAGGGACGATACGGTTCTTCGAAGTCGAAATGGACAAGCGGCTGCGGGAATATCGAGCCATTCAGCAGGACTTGCAGTCGGCGATTGCCCGTGGCGAACTCGCATTGCATTATCAACCGCAGGCCAAGATTGGAGGCGAGATCATCGGCTTCGAAGCGCTGCTGCGCTGGCAGCATCCGGTCCGTGGAGCGATCCCGCCGATGACCTTCATTCCGGTAGCCGAAGAGTCCGGCCTGATAGTGCCGATCGGCGAATGGGTGCTGCGCGAAGCTTGCCGTGAAGCCGCGACATGGACGACCCCGCTAACGGTGGCGGTAAACCTGTCACCCGTGCAGTTTCGGCATGGCGATTTGCATACGCTCGTACATACGATTCTTCTTGAGACCGGCTTGCCCGCCACCAGGCTCGAGCTGGAAATCACAGAAGGCGTTTTGATTTCAGATTTCACCCGAACGATTTCGGTCCTTCGCCGCCTCAAGGCTCTTGGCGTGCGAATCGCAATGGATGATTTCGGAACCGGCTATTCATCCCTGTCGTATTTGCAATCCTTTCCTTTTGACAAGATCAAGATCGATCAGAGTTTTATTTCTAATCTGGAGCATAACCAGCAATCTGCGGCAATCGTGCGCGCTGTGGTCAGCCTCGCACATGGACTTGCGCTGCCGGTCATCGCAGAAGGCGTGGAGAATTCCGCTCAGCTTGAGTTTCTGGCTCGGGAGACGGTCGATGAAATCCAAGGGTACCTGTTAGGACGGCCTCACCCGATCGGCCATTATATGGAGGCTACCGGGCATCAACCCGGAGTTGCGACAAGAACGGCCATTGCCAGTTAAACAAGAAGTCTTTCAGTTCGCGGACTCCTTGGCTGGCCCTCGGCGCGGAAGTCTCGTCTCACCAAAGTTCTAGTTTGCGCTCTTGCTCGAAGATGACGCCAAGTCGTTTCTCTTTACGCCAGATGACGCGGCAATGCCGGTTCAGCTGATCGGTCTCAATCATCAGCGTGAATTCGTGGGGAACAGCTAACGCATATGGAACGTCAAGTGCAGCACCGGTCTCTGACAGGTTTCGGATCGCGCAACTGAAAGCTCGACTATCGAATTCGATCGTCCCGGTTTTGAGGACTCGACGTCGAGCAGCCCTACGATTCTCCTGCATCCGCGCGCTCCCCTTTTTAGGTCACCATGCCTCTTGGTGTGCCGCTCTTGCGCGCGGACAAAGTCGCAAGCGTATTCTTCCTCTCAAGGTCCGCCCGCGGGAAGTCAATGAGCAACTGTGAAACTGCATCAGCTGGCACAGCTTTGCTGAATAAAAATCCCTGACCTTGGTGCGCACCATACGCAAAAGCAGCGTCGGCTTGAGCGACATTTTCAATGCCTTCGGCCGTAACGCGCAGATCGAGACCCTTGCAGAGACCGAATATAGCTCGCATGAAGATATCGTTTTCGGAGCTTTTCCCGATCTCTTGAATAAATCGCTTGTCGACTTTGAGCTTATCGAACCTCAATTCATATAGTTGGGAGAGACCGGAATACCCGGTACCAAAGTCATCAATAACGATTCGAACCCCGGCATTACGCAGGGTCTGAATGGCGTGACGTGTCGCTTCGAAATCCGAGACAATCGCGCTTTCGGTAATTTCAGCTTCGAGGCGATCGGGCGCCAACCCGGCATCGTCGAGGATCGTCAGGACATCTTGCGCAAAATTCTTATCGCTAAGTTGCGTAGGCGAGAAATTGAACGACAAGGAAATAGACTCTGGCCAATTCGCCGCATCGCGGCAGGAATGGCGAAATAGTTGTGCGGAGAGTACGTGGATCAAGCCCAACTCTTCCGCAAGCGGGATAAACGTATTTGGGGCAATTAGGCCGTTCATTGGATGTTGCCAGCGCGCCAAGCTCTCGAAGCTGACAATTCGCCGCGTTTTTAAATCCACGATAGGTTGATAGTGGGGTCGAATGCCGTGGCTGCCAATCGCCTCGCGCAGATCCTTCTCTAAAAGGGCCCTCGTGCGTACATGTGCATCCATTTTTGGATCGAAAAAGCAGCAATCGAGTTGAGCATTTCTCGCCCGGGAAAGGGCGACGTGCGCGCATCGGAGGAGCTCATCGACGGTGGCATGACCACGGCCGACCTGCACAATCCCGATGCTAGCGCTGATGCTCTGAAGCTCTATTCCGATTTGGACCGGCTTTTTGACGGCCTCGAGCAACGTGCCGGCAACCCTCAGAGCGTTTTCTGCATCGGTGCCTGCCAAACACAGTGCAAATTCATCGTCACCGACGCGCGCGAAGACTTCGCTTGAATGGGCGCCGTCGCGTATCCGCGAGCCGATTTGCGACAGCGCTTCGTCACACCCCAGGTGCCCATATACTTCATTGAGCTTTCCAAAATGATTAAGGCCGAGCAATAGAACGCTCATTGGGTTTTTTGAATTCTTAAGTGCAGTGCTCACCTGGATTTGGAATTGCCGCCGGTTTGGCAATTGAGTCAGCGGATCCCGGGTAGACGCCAGATAGGCATTTTGTTCGGCCGCAACCCGCTTTGCGCGTTCGCGCCTTTGGTCCCCAATGCGTCGCACGCTAAAGACCACCAACGCAGCGCCGCAGAAATATAGTAAGGAAGGGGCCTTGATCTCACGGTGGAGGACGTTTTGAAGAATAGAAAGTCCACCCCATTCGGCGAACACAAAATACGTCACAAACGACATCGAGAAAATCACCAACGCATCGGTTACTTCTCGAAAGATCGCGTTTGACAAGTCGATGGCGAAAAAACGCTTCAGGGCCTTATTCAAACGGCACCTCACTTAAACGGCGGGCTCTGGAATAAGCTGCGATGGGACAATGTCCCCGCCGATCGCAGCGGCCGGTAAAATTGAACGTGAACCAATATTGCTGTTCGTAATTTCGTTCCCTGGCAACCACACAGGGTTTTCGCAACTTCGCTTCGGCAACATAGCGCCGCTCTCTTAAGGTTGCGAAAATTAGGATGTTTAACGATCTCTAAATTCATGAATCAAAGTTGTGCCACTGGAGCTTGATGAGTTGAAATCTCTGATAAGACGAAGAAGCCCGAACGCTAATTCGATGGTTCCCCTGTGATCTGCTGGACATCTCACCAGGACGGGGCGCCCCGGACCGCATCTGCAATGCCCGATGTTGGCTCCTTTGAGACCTGCCAACAACCGGCTCTGAAAGGTCTGCTTGTCGGCGAAGACCGGAGACCGATCGGTGCACGGTCAAAATGGCGCGATTGACCCGTCTCGGACGTTAGACCGGTCAGCATCTGTTTTTAGGTGCTATATGTCGCTCGCCCGATGGTCAGAGGCTGCTATAGTTTAAGGATTGCGCAAGGAAAAACTTTTCGGCGGGCCCAATTCGACGGCGCGAGTTTATCAAATCATGTTTGACGATCTGCAAGCGAAGGCAGGATCTACCGGAATAACGGTAGTTCCCTTTGCATTGAAGTCGCCAAATGATCTTGACGACATGTTCGACGCGATTGCGGCTCAGCGTGTGGACGCGCTTCAAATCATATCTGATCCGAGGACCAGTGACCTGGGCGGTCGAATCGCTGCGCTCGCTATAGCCCATCGGCTTCCGACGTTTTCAAATAATTTGGTGTTCGTCGAAGCTGGCTGCCTGATGAGCTATAGCGCGTCACTGCGGAAAATTCTTCATCGAACCGGCTACTATGCGAAGAAGATATTGGACGGAGCAAATCCTGGCGATCCGCCCGTCGAACAGCCGACCGGACTTGACCTAATCATCAATCTCAAGACCGCCAAAGCGTTGGGCATCGAAGTACCGCCGACGCTGCTCGCTCGGGCCGATCAGGTGATTGAGTAAGCTGTCCAATTCCGCGTATGACCCATCTGCGACATTGGCCCTAGCCCAAGGGCAACGCCCTATGCTTTGATATGTCCGACGGATCTACCGATCTCGGGAGGCCGTTTTGATCGACAATCGCGTTGAACGGCGGCTTGCAGCTATCCTTGCGGCTGATGTGGCCGGATATAGTCGGCTGACCGGCTTGGACGAGGAAGGGACACACGTCCGGCTGAGGGAGCGTTTGCGTGGACTCGCTGATCCCAAGATCAGCGAACATCGTGGCAAGGTCGTCAAGCACACGGGCGACGGCGTGCTCGCTGAGTTCGGAAGTGTCGTAGATGCGGTGCGTTGCGCCATTGAGGTCCAGCGCGGTATGGCTGAGCAAAATGCTACGATGCCGCAGGTCAAGCGGATCGAATTTCGCGTCGGCATACACGTCGGTGACATCATCGTCGATGGCAACGATATTTTTGGCGACGGCGTCAACATCGCCGCTCGCCTTGAAGGGATTGCGGAGCCGGGTGGCGTTTGCATCTCTGACGACGCACAACGTCAGGTGCGCGGTAAGGTCGATTTCGCCTTTGAGGATATGGGCCCGCAGAACCTGAAGAATATTGTTGAACCGATGCGAGCGTGGCGGTTGAGGATGAATGCGAGCGGTTCTGCGACAGCGCCGATAGAGCCGCCTGTTGAGAGCATGCAAGCTCTGGCGCTCCCCGACAAGCCGTCTATCGCCGTGCTTCCGTTCGAGAACATGTCCGGCGATGTCGAGCAGGAGTACTTCGTCGATGGTATCGCGGAAGACGTGCTCACTACACTTTCGAAGATTCACGAGTTGATGGTCATCGCGCGCAATTCTAGTTTTGTATTCAAAAAGCAGACAAGGGACATACGCGAAATCGGCCGAACGCTCGGCGTCCGGTATGTGCTGGAAGGGAGCGTGCGTAAGGCCGGCAATCGAGTGAGATTGGCGGCACAGCTGATCGACAGCCTGAACGGCGGCCATGTCTGGGCAGACCGTTTCGAGGGCGACCTCGATGACGTGTTCGAGCTTCAGGACCGGATAACGCAGGACATCGTCGCCGCACTCGAGGTTCGGTTGACGTTTGGCGAAGAGGTGCGGGTATGGCGCAAGCGCTCTGGTAGCCCGTTGGTATACGAGCATTTCCACAAGGGTCGAACCCTGTACGTCAACTTTGCCAAGCACACTCACGCACAAGCACGCGGCGAGTTCGAACGGGCGTTAGAGATCAACCCTGTTTTTACGCCGGCACTTGGTCTGTTGGGGTTCACATTGACCGACCAGGCTCGCTTTGGTTGGGAAAAGGACGAGGCGACAACCTACGAGGCGGCACTGGAGTGCGCGGCTCGTGCACTGGCCGTCGACCCTAACAGTGATGAAGCATACGTGACGCTGGGTTATACGCGGCTGTATCAACGTCGCCACGACGATGCCTTGGCTGCCGGAGAGAAGGCGATTGCGCTCTCCCCCAACAACGCGGGCGCCTACCATATGGCAGCTCTGTTTCACAGCTATGATGGTAATTTCCGAAAAGCCGCCCAGTATGAAGAGCAGGCGCAGCGGCTCAGCCCGCTCCGTCGCAACGAATCGATGGTCGACGCGGCGCGGGCGAAGTTTCACCTCGGTGATCTTGTCGCCGCACGAGACGTTGCCTGCCGTGTCTTAACCGAGAAGCCACGCTGGCTGACCGCGCAATCGATTCTTGCGGCGGCGCTCTGGAATCTCGGCAATGAGGATAAGGCGCGCGTTACGGTAAAGAAAATACTGGCCCACCACCCCAATCTGACCGCCAGTCGTTGGGCGCAGCGATTGCCTTACCGGCACCAGAAGGATCTCGATGTATTCATGACGCCATTGCGCCTCGCCGGATTGCCCGAATGAGCGACTAGCTCCGCCTTGATCAGCGGCTGCTCGCCTATGCCGAGGAGGTGATGGAGGCCGGCGATAGCATCTGACACCTGCCGGCGGTGCGCACCTTAGTCTGCTAGAACGTCGGCTCCTGGCACAAAGCGACCGAACCGCGCGGGTTACGCATGTCCGCTATTAAGGTGCCGGCTCAACCCAGGCTGATCCGCCCGACGGCCTGCGATTGTCTCGCCAGGTCGAAGACCATCGAGGCGAAAATCTCAACGGTTTTTTCGGCCTGTGCC
>VAZS01000445.1 GCA_005884855.1 Alphaproteobacteria bacterium
ACGATGCCGGTGAGGCCGACGCGCTCGTCGAAAGACCGCGCCAGATTGACCGCATCCTGGCCGGTGAGGGAGTCCGCGACCAACAGCACTTCATGCGGACTGGCCACGGCTTTGATGCCAGCCGCTTCGCTCATCATCTCTTCGTCGAGCGTGGTGCGGCCGGCTGTGTCGAGCAGCACCACGTCGTAGCCGCCGAGTTTGGCGGCTTGCAGCGCGCGCGTCGCAATCTGCTCCGGCTTCTGGCCGGCCACCACGGGCAAGGTCTGGATATCGAGGTCGCGCCCGAGCACCGCAAGCTGCTCCATCGCCGCCGGCCGATAGATGTCGAGCGATGCCATCAGCACCTTGCGCTTGTCGCGTTGGGTGAGGCGGCGGGCGAGTTTGGCCGTGGTCGTGGTTTTGCCGGAGCCCTGCAGGCCGACCATCATGATCGCAACCGGCGGCACCGCATTGAGATCGATGGTTTGGCCATCGGAGCCGAGCGTGGCGATCAGTTCGTCATGAACGATCTTGACCACCATCTGCCCGGGGGTGACCGACCTGACAACTGTAGCGCCGATCGCCTGCTCGCGGACTTTTTCGGTGAAGCTCCGGACCACATCGAGCGAGACGTCCGCTTCCAGCAGCGCGCGGCGCACCTCGCGCATCGCCGCATCGACATCGGCCTCCGTCAGCGAGCCGCGCCGCGTCAGCCGATCGAGTATGCCACCAAGCTTTTCCGACAGATTGTCGAACACTTAAGTCTTCCTGCTGCCTCACCCTGAGGAGCAGGCGCAGCCTGCGTCTCGAAGGGTGATGTTGTATCGTTGCCGATCCTTCGAGACGCCGCTGCGCGGCTCCTCAGGATGAGGTCGTCCGTAACTGCCGTCATACCCGCCCGCTGGAGCCTGTCATCGGGCTCGCCGAAGCGAGACCCGGTGGCGGGTGGTGACGGTTTAACTTGTGCCCGGCTTGGCGCTTCAGCAACGCTGCCGGTGACCGATATTCCAAACACTTTTGCGCCCGTGGGCGCATCGCGCTGTCGGGCGTTGGCCTCCGGCCTCTCGGGCCGGGCGGCGGCTCTTGCCGAATCCACTGTTTTGGGGGCGAATTGGGCCATGAAAATCACCCGTCGCCGATTTTTCGGATTGCTCTCGGGGGTCGCCGCTTTGGTCGGTCTGCCCGCCTGGACCTACAGCACGAAAAACTATTCCGGCCCGCTCTCGGACCATTTCGATGGAACGCAATTCTTTGATCCCGATGGAGTGCCGCCCAAATCGCTCCGGCAAGTCCTCCGCTGGCAATTCGGGCCCGGCCGGCAACGTCAGGCTTGGCCGGAATGGGCGGCGAGCGCCTATGCCGATACGCCGCCGGCGCGGGTTAACGGCGCGAATGTGCGACTTTCGTTTGTCGGGCATGCGAGCTGGCTGGTCCAGACTTCAGGGCTGAACATCCTGATCGACCCCATGTGGTCGATGCGCGCCTCGCCCTTCGCCTTTGCCGGGCCGAAGCGCCACAACGACCCCGGCATCTCCTTCGATGCGCTGCCTGCGATCGACATCGCGCTGGTGTCGCATGGCCATTACGACCATCTCGATCTCGCGACGCTGTCAGACCTGTCGGCGAAATTCTCTCCGCGCGTGATCACGCCGCTCGGCAATGATCTGACGATGCGTAGCGCCGATGATGCAATCCGCGCCGAAGCGTTCGACTGGCACCAGCGCATCGAACTCGGCAGCGGCGTCGCGGTGACGCTGGTGCCGACCCGGCATTGGACCGCGCGAGGACTATTCGACCGCAACCGCGCGTTATGGGCGAGTTTTGTGCTGGAGACGCCGGCGGGCAAAATCTACATAGTTTGCGATTCCGGCTATGGAGACGGCAAGCATTTCCGTCACGTCGCGCAAGCGCACGGCCCGCTTCGCCTGGCGATCCTGCCCATCGGCGCCTATGAGCCGCGCTGGTTCATGCGCGATCAGCACATGAACCCGTCCGATGCCGTGAAGGCGCTGGCCGATTGCGGGGCCGAGCAGGCACTCGCGCATCATCACGGCACATTTCAATTGACCGACGAAGCCATCGATGCGCCGCTCAACGCGCTGTACGCCGCGCTCGACGAAGCGAAGATTCCGCGCGAGAAGTTTCTGGCGCTCAAGCCGGGGCAGACTTTCGAAATCTAACGCGTCGCCGAGCCGTCTGCTGGTGGTGGAGCAGCAAACGCGCGCATGCCCCGCGCATTTCGGCATTCCTGAGTGGTGGCGACGCATGCGCCTAACGGCGAATTTTCTGAAACAAATCAACCTGATTTGCCCTGTCCAGTCTCGTTTGCAAAAATATTTCGGTTATCGCTTCACCCAAATCAGCAATATACCCACCGCCATCCCGCCTCTTCAAAGGGGCGTTTCGCGATCGTCACGGACGTTGGTGCGGGATGCAGTGGACGCGGGCGGCGCGCTTGACGAAACGCGCTGACGCGGACGGCGAAGTTGTGTGGTCCTGACGCCCCGACGCTGGCGTCAAGCGTGCGGAGACAAACCGCCGGCGACGGTGACAAAAAAGCCCGGTCACCGGGGAGAGTACAAAGGAAACCGTTAAAACCATTGCGTGCGGGAATGCCGGGCAATCCTGGTGAACCTGTGGTGACTATGCTCGTGTGCTTTTTATTTTTGCACGCGAGGCTGCGGGTGCATTGGGCGCCCGGCATTCCCCACGCCCTCTGAATTTTCAGATGGCAAAACAGCTTGAGCAAAACTCGCGCAGATGCGGCGAGATCGCGGAGTCGCGCTTGAGATCGCGAACCCGTATTTCGCCGTCATTGCGAGCGAAGCGAAGCAATCCATCGCGCAGCAAGTGGAGAAGTGGATTGCTTCGCTTGCGCTCGCAATGACGGCAAAAAGACTCTCTGGTCATTGCCTGCGACAAACGCGAAGCGTTTGCGCACGGGAGCAACGCGACGAAGCAATCCATGGCGCTAGCCAAGTGGAGAACTGGATTGCTTCGCTTATGCTCGCAACGACCCAATCTAGCTGTTTGAAAATCGAATCCGTGGCGCGCGCGGCGCAACGGGCGACGTTACTGCGCCTGCTTGATCGCCCAGGACACGCTTACCGTGACCTGAAGCGTTTCTTCGCCCTGCGCTACCGGCGTTGCAGACGCCGCGATCCCCTGGACGTTCCTGCGATAGGCCATCGGACTGGCAGCGCCTTCCTCCGAAATGCCAAGCGCTTCGCCGAGCCTAACGCCGGCAGCTTTGGCGTAGATCTCGGCCTTGCGGCGTGCATCGGAGAGCGCCTGTTCGCGAGCGCCGTCGAGCAATTTCGAGGCGTTCGACACCGAAAAACCGATGCCGCCGATATCGTTAGCGCCGGCACCAACGAGCGTGTCGATCACGCCGGCGAGCTTGTTGAGGTCGCGAAGGCGTACCGTCACGCGATTGCTGGCGCGATAGCCGACGACGGGAGAGGGTGCGGAGCGGTTGGGCGCGTATTGCGGCTGCAGAGATAGCCGCGAGGTCTGGTAGTCGCTCTCGGCGATGCCGGCGCTCTTCAGCGCGAGCAATACCTTTCCCATCGCCGCGTTGTTGGCTTCCGATGTTTCCCGCGCAGTTTTGGCCTCCGATGTGATGCCTGCATCGATCTGCGCGAGATCCGGCGCGACCGATACGGTGGCTTGTCTTCGGCGGTCTTCAGGGGATCTGTGATGTATTCCTCGATGAAGGTGTCCTTGGCCTCGAGCTTCTTGTCATCGAGGTGGTTGGTGATGGCCTCATAGGTGTTGTCCATGTTGTCGTAAGAACCGCGATGGACGAACTTCAGCGCCTTGCCGTCGGGCGATTTACCAATGCTCATATCCTTGGTCAGGTTCTTCGGCTCCTGATCGACCGGAATTTCCGCCAGATAAGTGAAGCCGGTATCGTCGGTTGCCGTATAGACGATCATCGCATTGCCCGCGGACTTGAGGCCCTGCTTATCGAGCAGTGCTGCTAACGACTTGAAGGAATCGATCAGGGTATCGAAAGCCGAATCCCAGGTGGCACTGCCTTTGAGTACGACCACGGTCTTCGGTTCTAGCGTGATCTGCTCGCCAAAAGGATCGGCGGTCTGTACCGGCGCGGGGACCGCCGGTGGCGCAGCCGGCGTCTCCGCAGTGGCAGGCGGGCTGGCCGGAGCCGCCGAGGGACCGCCCCCCGGAGCCGGCGCTGGCGTTGGCGCCGCCTCGGGCTTGGCAGGCGCCGTCGTCGATGGCGCAGGTGCCGGTGCTTGCGCCAGCGCGTTACCAGCGCACAAACAAATTGCGGCCGGGATCAGCGCGATCAGCAGCAGGCGAAACCAGCGGCGGCGATTCATTGCGTATTCTCCAAGTCCTGTTCAAGTCCTGTTCGGGAGTGGCGCCCGCCTGGTGTCCCGGTCACCTCAGCGAAGGCTGCGCATGCTAACACGCCAGCGCGGCTGCCGTCCCATGGCAGATGTGGCTTGGGGCTCTTCCAGGCACGGGTCTCGGCCCAGATACACCACACTGGCCAATCGGCGGTGATTGGCCATATAAGGCAGGGACAATCGGGAAATTCGATGAGCGCGCTTGCCAACCATGCGTTTGCCAAGATGAACGGCATCGGCAACGAGATTGTCGTGGTCGATCTTCGCGATTCGTCCGCCTCGGTTAGCTCGCAAGAAGCGCGTGCGGTAGCCTCGCCTGCGGGAGTGCCTTTCGATCAGTTGATGGTCCTGCAGCCACCACGGATCAAGGGTACTGAGGCCTTTATCCGGATCTACAACAATGACGGATCGGAAGTCGCAGCCTGCGGCAACGGCATGCGCTGCGTGGCGCGGAGGTTGTTCGAGGCTACCGGCCAGACCGCCGCCACGTTCGAGACCAAAGCCGGGCTGCTGAATTGCTGGGAAGGCGCTGACGGCCTCTACACTGTCGATATGGGCCCGCCGAAATTCGGGTGGAAGGATATTCCCCTAGCCGAGGAGTTTCGCGACACCCGCTCGATCGAGCTGCAGATCGGCCCTATCGATGCGCCCGTGCTCCACACTCCTTCGGTGGTCAGCATGGGAAATCCGCATGCGATTTTCTGGGTCGATGACGTCGATGCCTACGACCTTGGCCGCTTCGGGCCGCTTCTGGAGAACCATCCGATCTTTCCCGAGCGCGCCAACATCACCCTCGCCCGTATCGTCGATCGAGATCACATTACGATCCGCACCTGGGAGCGCGGAGCGGGACTGACAAAGGCCTGCGGCTCGGCGGCATGCGCCACCGCGGTGGCGGCGGCGCGGCTAAAGCGCGCCAACCGCATTGTGCAGATCGCGTTGCCCGGCGGCGAGCTCACGATCGAGTGGCGCGAGGGTGACGACCACGTGTTGATGACGGGGACAGCGGTTTTCGAATACGAAGGCCGCTTCGATCCGGCGCTGTTTGCCTCCGTCGCGTAACGTGGGCGCTGCATGACATGAGCGTCGAAATCGTCACCTTTGGCTGCCGCCTGAACGCTTTCGAATCCGAAGTGATCGTCCGCGAGGCCGAGCGCGCCGGGCTCAGCGACACCATCGTCATCAATAGCTGCGCGGTAACCAGCGAAGCAGTGGCGCAGGCGCGGCAATCGATCCGCCGGCTCAAGCGAGAGCGGCCTGAAGTGCGGATCGTGGTCACCGGCTGCGCGGCGCAGACGGAGCCGGAGATGTTCGCGAGCATGCCGGAGGTTGATCGCGTTCTCGGCAATGACGAGAAGATGGGTGCCGACGCCTGGGGCGCGGCTCGAACCGCGCTGGAGGGTGCTGCAAAGCTCGATGCCCCGGCCTCCGAAAAGATCGCGGTCGCCGACATCATGGCGGTCCCTACGGCCGCGGTAATTCGCGTTCGGTTCCGATGGGCGCGGTGGTCAAACAAGTCCGCGCCCTGGTCGAGCGCGGCCATGCCGAGATCGTGCTGACCGGCGTCGATCTGACCAGTTACGGCGCCGATCTGCCGGGCGCGCCGAAGCTCGGCCAACTGACAAAGCAGATTCTGCGGCATGTGCCGGAAGTGAAGCGGCTGCGGATTTCCTCGATCGACCAGGTCGAGGCCGATCGCGATCTGCTCGATGTGATCGCTAATGAGCAGCGCTTGATGCCGCATCTGCATCTGTCGCTGCAGTCGGGCGACGACCTGATTCTGAAGCGGATGAAACGGCGGCATTGCCGCAAGCAGGCGATCGACTTCTGCGCGCAAGTGCGGCGGCTCCGGCCGGATATCGCGCTCGGCGCCGATATCATCGCTGGCTTCCCGACCGAGACCGAAGAGATGTTCGCGCGCTCTATCGATCTGGTCGAGGATTGCGGTCTCACATTCTTGCATGTGTTTCCCTACTCCAAGCGGCCGGGAACCCCGGCGACGCGTATGCCGCAGGTAGCAGGCGTCACCATCAAGGAGCGCGCCAAACGGCTGCGCGCGACCGCAGAGGCGGCATTGCAACGGCGGCTGGCATCGGAGCTGGGGGTCACGCGGCAGGTCCTGATCGAAAGCGCCACGCAGGGTCGCACCGAGCATTTCCTGCCCGTGGCCGTCGACGGCGCGAAAGCGGGCGCGGTGCGCCGGCTGACGATCACGGGGCATGACGGCGTGCGGCTAACGGTGTGAGGCTTAATTCCCGCTCCACCCGCAGGTCTTGAGCCGTTGCTGCAAATGCTGTGGCGCTGGCGCCACTACCCGTACCGGCTCCTTGTTCTTCGAAATCGGAATCACGATCTCGCGGGAATGCAGATGCAGGCGTGGTTCGCCAAATCGAGGCCCGTTACCGTAAATGTTATCGCCCACGATCGGCCAGCCCATCGCGGCGGCATGGACGCGCAATTGGTGCGTGCGGCCGGTGACCGGCTCCAATGCGAGCCAGGCGAATCCCTCGCCGCGTCCCAGCATCTTCCAATTGGTTACCGCGGACTGTCCTTCCGGGTCGGGTTTCTGCCACCATCCGCGTTCCGCATTGAGGCGGCCGAGCGGCATGTCGATGGTGCCCTCGTGCTCGGCCGGGCCGCCCTCGACCACCGCCCAGTACGTCTTGGAGATTCTGCCGTGCTTGAACAGCAGCCCCAGCGACGCCGTTGCCTTTCGATGACGTCCCAGCACCAAACAACCCGAAGTGTCGCGGTCGAGCCGGTGGGCCAGAACCGGCGGACGCGGCAGCCCGAAGCGCAGCGCGTCAAAGGAGGATTCGAGGTTGGCTCCGCCCTTCGGCCCGCGATGCACCGGCAGCCCCGCGGGCTTGTCGATCACCAGCATCAGGCCGTCGCGATGAAGCACGCGGCTCTGGATTTCCTCCGCGCTCAACTCGGGAACTTCGGCAACTGGGTCGAGACTTTCGCTCATGACGCGAAACCGCTAACACACCCGGCATGAACGACACCACTGCGGAAAACACAAAACTGAGCTGGTGGCGGCGGCTGTCCAGCGGTCTGAGGCGCACCTCGAATTCGCTTGGCACCGCGGTCGCCGATCTCGTTACCAAGCGCAAGCTCGACCGCGCGATGCTGGAGGATATCGAGGACGTTCTGCTGCGCGC
>VAZS01000014.1 GCA_005884855.1 Alphaproteobacteria bacterium
TTTGGCATGAGCAAAAATAGTCTCCGGCCATGCCCTCGCTTGAAATCAGGCCTACCACCCCGGCCGACCTGCCCGCTATCACAGAAATCTACCAACACGCGGTGCTGTACGGCACGGCGACGTTCGAGCTGATTCCGCCCGATCTCGCCGAGATAACGCGGCGGTTTGGCGCACTGATGGACGGCGGGTTTCCATACCTCGTCGCAGCGCTCGAAGGGCGCGTGGTCGGTTATGCCTATGCAGGCCCCTACCGGCCGCGCCCGGCCTATCGCTTCACCGTGGAGAATTCGGTGTACCTGCAGCCGTCGATGCATCGGCGGGGCATCGGCCTGCAACTGCTGCAAAGGTTGATTGCCGAGTCAGAGACGCGCGGTTATCGGCAGATGATCGCGGTGATCGGCGATTCCGCCAATGCCGGATCAATCGGGGTGCATTCGAAATGCCGATTTCAGATGATCGGCACCCACCCCGATGTCGGGTTCAAGTTTGGCCGTTGGCTCGACACGGTAATGATGCAGCGGGCGCTCGGCGAAGGCGCTACTACGCTGCCCGCAGGCGGGAACCACTAGCGGTCTTGGCTTGTGGTTTATCTTTTGCCGGGAAGCTTCGGCGCTAAACCACCGCCAGCTTGCGGTCGATGACCAGCAGCACGCGGTCAAGTTCGTGGCCGCGCCGCAGGATCAGGCCGGTTGCGGAGATCACGCTGTAGATGCCTTGCTTGCGCGCAAGCCGCGGATCTTTTTCGATGCGGTAGATCGGCATTTCCGAAGCGCGGCGGAAGACCGAGAACACTGCGCGATCCCGCAAGAAATCGATCGCATAGTCGCGCCACTCGCCGTCGGCGACCATGCGCCCGTACAGATTCAAGATGCGATTGAGTTCGAATCGATTGAACGTCACCCGGCTAGGCAGGGGACCCGCAGCGGCCATACGCGCCGCTGCGCGAGCCTCGCTTGGATCGGTTTCCTCCGACATCGAACTCATGGAGCGCCTCCTGTCATCTCAACGCGTCATCCTGTTTTTCCAAAGCCGGTTCCACGTACGCCTGGGGGGCGCTCCGGGCCGGCATCATGTCTCACATGATCGCGCCAACCGCGCATGGCCGCAAGGGGCCCTGCCGGCGTGTTCCGCCGTGGAACGCGGGTGGGCGGGAATTAGTTGGTGCACCGGGTGAGCGGTCACGCGCGGCCAAGGCCTGAAAACATGGCGTAACGCGATCGTTAGCAGAGTCATAATGCCGCCAAACTTCCGCCCACCGACTGCCGCGCTGAATTGCGAAAAGTAAGTCGTGCGTTGGCCCGGTCCTTTCGGTTCCGGATTCCTCAGCCCCCAGCCCCCCGGGGTCGTCAGGATCGGGCCTGTGCCGCAGCTAGTTTCTTGATCATGTCGGGCCAACGAAAGTTGGTCCTTTTTTATTTTGGAGCGGTATTTTTGAGGGAGTGGGTTGTGCGGTCGCAACACTCCGCGCCTTGGACCGGCCATGCTCTCGACTCGGCGAGAAGACCCCTCAGTGTATCGGCGCGAACGCCGCGCCTAGCATGACGCCGGGCTTGTCGCGATTGCCGTCCTGGACGTAGACCACCGCCGCATCGACGCCCTCGCGGATTATATTTTCCAGCGGGACCGTCCAGCTGCCGGAAGCTCCGTTCCAGTCCGCCACCTTGAGCAGGCTACGCACCACGTTGTGGTAGGTCACCTGACGGCCGCCATTCTCACCGCGGCCGATCGAGATCGGCACAGCCTTGGCAATTGAGCAGATCCAGACCTCACCGTGCATCGCCGCGCCACTTCTGCCAGAGGCCGCAACCGAAACGTTGATTTGTTTGCCGACCTGCATCACCGTGACCGGTACCGACATCACGCCATCGGCCTTCTGTGTGACCCCGATGGCGTCTTCAATTGCTGGGCGGTCGCTGCCGACCACATGCAAGGATCCATTAATCACGACCTGCGGCGTGTACACCTCGCGATCGCCTCGCATTTGCGAGTAGGCTTTCTGACGCGCGCTGAAACGCGAATCCGCCAGCGTATCCTTCCAGCCCAGATAGTCCCAGTAATCGATAGGCAGGCTCACTGCGATCACCGAGGGATCCTTGGCCAACTCGCCAAGAATTCTGTCGGCCGGGGGGCATGACGAGCATCCTTGAGAGGTGAACAGCTCTACGACCGCGCGCGGGTCGGCATGGGCCGGCCGGATAATGGCAATGATCGCGCAAACGCCAAGCGCACCCGACCATCGCGAGATCGAACTATAGGCCGTGATCGCCATCATGCTGGACCGGAAACCCCGCGCGTTGTGCCATGGAAGTTCTTGCCGTCCCTGAATGGTGGCACCTCTAAACGCAGGAAGGCGGCGCTTTTTCATAGGCCGCCTCCCGATCACCCGCTACTCACTTCGCGGTGAGTAGCGATATACCGGCGATCACGCCGCCAGTTTGCGCAGCACGTAATGCAGGATGCCGCCGTTTCGGTAATAATCCAGCTCGTCCAGGGTATCGATCCGGCAAAGCAGCGACACCCGCTGCAGCGAACCGTTGCCGGACACGATCTCGGCCGTCAGCTTCTGGCGTGGTTTCAGATCGCCCTGCAGCCCACGGATCGTCACCGTTTCGTCGCCCTTCAATCCGATGGACTGCCACGACGCACCTTCCTCGAAAGTCAGCGGCAGCACGCCCATTCCGACCAGATTGGAGCGATGTATGCGCTCGAAGCTCTGGCAGATGACGGCGCGGACTCCGAGCAGACGCGTTCCTTTCGCGGCCCAGTCGCGCGACGAGCCATTGCCGTATTCGGCGCCGGCAAAGACCACCAGCGGCACTTTTTCGGCCTGATACTTCATGGCGGCGTCGTAGATCGACATCTGCGCGCCGTCGGGCCAATGCTTGGTGAGACCGCCTTCCGGGATATTGCCGTCCGCGCCTCTCAACATGAAGTTCTTGATCCGGATATTGGCGAAAGTGCCGCGCATCATCACCTCATGGTTGCCGCGCCGGGTGCCGTATTGATTGAAATCGGCGGGACGCACCTGATGCTCCGACAGATATTTTCCGGCAGGCGAGGTGAGCTTGATCGCGCCGGCAGGCGAGATGTGGTCAGTGGTGATCTTGTCGCCGAACATCGCCAGTATGCGTGCATCGACAACATCGACGATTGGCTCGGGCTCCTTTTGCATGCCTTCGAAATAGGGCGGATTCTGAACGTAGGTCGAGCTCATGTTCCAGCGATAGGTTTCGCTTTCCACGGTTTTGATCTTGCGCCAGTTGGTATCGCCCTTGAACACGTCGGCGTAGCGTTTCTTGAAGATCGTCGAGGTCACGAACTTCTTCATCAACGCGTTGATCTCCTTGGTGGTCGGCCAGATGTCCTTCAGGTAAACCGGCTTGCCGTCCTTGCCATTGCCGAGCGGTTCGACCGCGAGATTCTTGGTCACCGTTCCGGCCAGCGCATAGGCCACCACCAGCGGCGGCGACGCGAGGTAATTGGCCTGCACGTCAGGGCTGACGCGGCCTTCGAAATTGCGGTTACCCGACAGCACCGCGGCGGCAATGATGCCGTTGTCGTTGATCGATTTCGAGATCTCTTCCGGCAGCGGGCCGGAATTGCCGATGCAGGTGGTGCATCCAAAGCCCACCAGATTGAAGCCGACCTTGTCGAGATCGAGCTGCAGACCGGAGTTGGCGAGATACTCCGCGACCACCTGACTGCCCGGTGCCAGCGAGGTCTTCACCCACGGCTTTGCGGTGAGGCCTTTGGCGGCGGCGTTACGCGCCAACAGTCCCGCCCCGATCAACACGCTCGGATTGGAAGTGTTGGTGCATGAGGTGATCGCGGCGATCACAACGTCCCCATGACCGAGGTCGAAGTTGCGGTTCTCAACCGGGTAACGTTTCGAGAGATCGGCGGCTTTCTTGTATTCGCTGGCCATCGCCGCGGAGAAACCTTCCGCGACGGCGGGCAGCGCCACCCGACCTTCGGGCCGCTTCGGGCCGGCCATCGAGGGCACCACGTCTCCCAAATCTAGCCTGAGCGTCTCAGTAAAGACCGGATCGGGCGATTTGGCGGTGCGGAACAATCCTTGCGCCTTGGTATAGGCGGTCACCAGCGCGACCCGCGCGGCGGAGCGGCCAGACGTCTTGAGGTAATCGATGGTCTCGGCATCGACCGGGAAGAAGCCGCAAGTCGCACCATATTCCGGCGCCATGTTGCCGATGGTCGCCTTGTCGGCCACTGATAGATTATCAAGACCGGGGCCGAAGAATTCGACGAATTTGCCGACCACGCCCTGCTTGCGCAGCATCTGCGTGACGGTCAACACCAGGTCGGTGGCGGTGACGCCTTCCCTGAGCTGCCCCTTGAGCTTGAAGCCGACCACTTCGGGCAGCAGCATCGATAGCGGCTGGCCGAGCATCGCAGCTTCGGCCTCGATGCCGCCAACGCCCCAGCCGAGCACGGCAAGGCCGTTGACCATGGTGGTATGCGAATCGGTGCCGACCAGAGAATCCGGATAGGCGACCTCGAACGTGCCCTTTTTGTTGCCGAGCGTCATCTTCTCCTTGCGCGTCCATACCGTCTGCGCGAGGTACTCGAGATTGACCTGATGGCAGATGCCGGTGCCCGGCGGCACCACGGAAAAATTCGAGAACGCTTTCTGACCCCATTTCAGGAATTCGTAGCGTTCCTGATTCTGCTTGTATTCCTCCACCACGTTCTTGGCGAAAGCCTTGTTGTCGCCGAAGAAGTTCACGATCACGCTGTGGTCGATCACGAGATCTACCGGCACCAGCGGATTGATTTTTGCCGCGTGGCCACCGAGCTTCTGCATCGCATTGCGCATCGCCGCCAGATCGACCACCGCCGGAACGCCGGTGAAATCCTGCATCAGCACGCGCGCCGGCCGGAATGCGATTTCATGTTCGAGCTTGCGCTTGCTCAGCCACTTGGAGACCGCGACGATGTCGTCTTTCTTCACCGTGCGGCCGTCCTCGTTGCGCAGCAGGTTTTCGAGCAGCACCTTCATGGAATAGGGAAGCTTGGAGATCCCTTTCAGGCCGTTTTTCTCGGCGGCGGGCAGGCTGTAATAGACGTAGGTCTTGCCGCCGACCTTGAGGGTCTTTTGGCTCTTGAAGCTATTGAGCGAGGTCATTTGAGGGATTCCCAATTCGTCGTTCTACCCAGTCTAGGGTATTTAAGCACCGTCAGCCGCTTCGGCCTGATGGCTTGCAGACGCCGATTGTGTGCTGCATCAAGGTCCGGCTTATAGAATCATTCCACTGGCACCGCCACACCGGCAAGCGTCCGCAGCATTGGCTCAGCGAAAAATTCTGCTGCGCTAGCGATACATTCCAGAGGGCTCGGAAAGCACGAAATGCGGCTCTCGGGACGTGGCATCAGGTGCGTGCGAGGTGGCCGTGAGGTGTTCTCGGGGCTCGATTTCGAGGCTTGCTCGGGCGAGGCGTTGGCCGTCATCGGCGCCAACGGCTCAGGCAAGACCTCGTTGTTGCGGATGATCGCAGGACTGTTGGCGCCGGCCGAGGGGTCGATCAGCTTGGAAGGCGGCGAGCCCGAGTTGACGCTGTCTGAGCAGGCTCACTATCTGGGTCACCGCGACGCGCTGAAGCCCGCGCTAAGCGTGATCGAAAACCTGGCATTCTGGCGGGATTTTCTTGGCGGCGAGGCATCCGACGCGAAGGAAAGCCTTTCTAGCGTGGGGCTTGAGCATGCCGCGTTTCTGCCAGCGGGGTATCTCTCCGCCGGGCAGCGGCGGCGGCTCTCGATCGCCCGGCTACTCACGATCCGCCGATCGATCTGGCTTTTGGACGAGCCGATCAATGCGCTCGATGTCGCCGGGCAGAGCATGTTTGCAACCCTGATGGACGTTCATCTCGCGCGCGGCGGCCTGATCGTCGCTGCCACCCACGGCTCGTTAGGAATTACCGCGCGCGAATTGCCGGTCGCGGCCTTCTCATGACGGCACTTGGCGCGTTGATCGGAAGAGACCTCAAAATCGCGTTGCGCGTCGGCGGTGGCGCGCTGATCGGGGTTCTGTTCTTTCTTACCGTGGTGGTGTTGATGCCGTTCGCGGTCGGCCCGGATCTCGCGCTGCTGACGCGGTTGGGACCGGCTATCCTCTGGCTCGGCGCGCTGTTGGCAAGCCTGCTGACGCTCGACCGGCTGTTTACGGCCGACCATGACGACGGCTCGCTCGATCTGATCGTGATGGGGCGCACTACACTGGAACTGGCCTGCGCCGCCAAAGCTTTGGCGCACTGGCTTGCGAGCGGATTGCCGCTTGTGATCGCCACGCCCGTGTTGGGGCTGCTGTTGAACCTCGATGCGACCTCGACATCAGCGGTCGCCTTGACGCTGCTGGCAGGGACCCCGGCCTTGACCTTTATAGGCATGATCGGCGCGGCGTTGGCCGTGACGCTGCATCGCGGCGGGCTGTTGTTGGCGGTATTGGTGCTGCCGCTGTCGATTCCCGTGCTCATTTTTGGCGTGGCCGCCTCGGAGGCGGCGATTACCGGATTGTCGTTCGGCCCGCCGTTTTCGATTCTATGCGCGCTATCGCTCATCAGTTTCGTAATCGGGCCGTTCGCGGCCGCCGCCAGCCTGCGGCACGGGCTGGACTGAGCTCTGCCACGCGTGACCCGAGCCGGCGCGGTTGCCAGCGCCAACGGCGATCGCTTCGGACAAGATCAGGCGAAGCTTTGAGCGATCAACTCTCGCGGAGCGCTTTGATGCTGATTGCCTGCGCTGCCCGTGATTGTTAACAGGATGACTATGACGCTGATCGATCTCGCTAATCCCACGCGTTTCCTGACGCTGACCGCGCGCGTCTTGCCGTGGCTGGCGGGACTAACAGGCCTGCTGTTGCTGATCGGTCTTTATCAATCGGCGATGGCGCCGGACGATTACCAACAGGGCGCCACCGTCAAGATCATGTTCATCCACGTGCCTAATGCGTGGCTTTCGATGTTCGTGTGGGGCGTGATGACCCTGGCTGCGCTGGGCACGCTGGTGTGGCGGCATCCGCTGGCCGACGTCGCGGCCAAAGCCGCCGCTCCGATCGGAGCCTGCTTTACTTTTTTGGCGCTGGTGACCGGCTCGCTATGGGGTCGGCCGATGTGGGGCACCTATTGGGAATGGGAAGCCAGGCTGACCTCGGTGCTGATCCTGTTTCTTGCCGATCATCAAGTTCTCGGTGGACTGGTGGAATACGCTGCATCAGCCGGCGTCGGTGCTGCGGATGGGCGGGCCCGCGCTCGACCGGGCGTTTTTGATCCCGCTGCTGGTGATGGCGGTGGCGTTTTCGCTGTTGTTCCTCACCTTGCATCTGGCGGCGATGCGCAACGAGATCTTGCGCCGGCGGGTGCGCGCGTTGCAGATGATGCAAGCCAGCAGGCAAGCGGCGTGAACGCGATGTCGCTTGGCCCCTACGCACCCTTTATCGTGACATCCTACCTTTTGGTCACCGCCGTTCTGCTCAGCCTGATTGCCTGGATCGCGATCGATTATCGCCGCCAGAAGCAACGGCTGCGCGAGCTCGACGAGTCAGGCATCGTCCGGCGTTCCGGCGGTCGCGCGGCAGAGATCAGATGAGCGAGCCTTCGACGACACACACACTGCCGCAGCGCCGATCGTGGGTGATGGCGCTGCCGCTGATCCTCTTCGGCGCGCTGGTCGCGCTGTTCTTGTTTCGGCTGGGCACTGTCGATCCCTCGCGAATTCCCTCCGCCCTGATCGGCCACCCTGCGCCACAAACCGCGCTGCCGCCGCTTCAGGGTCTCACCGCCGATGGCGCTCCGGTGCCCGGGCTCGATCCCGCTGTGTTCAAGGGCAAGGTCAGCATCGTCAACGTGTGGGCTTCGTGGTGCATCCCTTGCCATGACGAAGCGCCGCTGCTGCTCGCGCTTGGGCGCGACAAGCGGCTGCAAGTGATCGGCATCAACTACAAGGACTCGCCGGACAAT
>VAZS01000015.1 GCA_005884855.1 Alphaproteobacteria bacterium
ACCGTGCCCGCGATATAGTTGAAATGGGTGTACTGGTAGGGGTGGAGGCGGATCATTTCCGCAAGCGGCAACAGCAGCCCGAATGCGAACATCGCGACGGCGGCAGGTTGCCAGCTCCGCCGATTTTCTCCGAGCCAGTTCATCCCCCATGAGAATGCAGTTCCGGCGAGCACCGCGATCGGCGGTATCACGAAGATGAAATGGCGAATGCCATTGTAGAGCGCCGGGCGTTTCACCATCGCAATCACCAGCGGAAGCGTTGCCGCTGCCGTCAGCATCAGAAGGATGGTTTTGAGCCGCGCGGCTAGCTCCGGTCTCCGCAGCGAGACCAAGGTACCGATGACGCCGGCGATACAGAGGCCGAGCAGCACTTCCGGAAGCTGCAGCGCAAAGAGCGTCGGCAGATACGACCAGGGCATGTCGGGCACCGACACCAGGGCGCCATCAAACATTTCCTTCCAGGGCTTCTCGAAGAAGTGCGAGAAGTACGTAAGCGCGAGCAGCGGATTCTCCGGTTCCATGATCGACCACGGCCAGATCAACCCCATGACGAGATAACCGAGGATCAGGCCCGGCATGAGCAAGTAGAGAAGATGCAGCAGCCGCCGGGCTGCTTGACGCCGCCCATAGACATGAATCTCTTCCAGCAACAGCGGCACGAACCCGATCAGCGCATAAACCAACGCCAGCCCGCCGAGGATGCGCGAACCGATCGAAAGGCCGACGGCAAGCCCGACGATCAGGACGGTGCGCGGCGAAGGATGTGGATATTCCTCGGCTAGCCGAACCAGGCCCAGCATCAGGATGACCATCGCGACGGCGAAAGGGGCATCCTTTGGGTTCATGAACATATGCCCGTAAAAAGTGGGGCACAGGACCAGCAGCAGCAATGCCGCGAGACCGGCAATGGGGCCGCCGACGCGCCGGGCAAGCCGCCAGGTCACGGCCAGGCCGATCAGGCCGACAGCCGCGCCGAGCAGTCGGCGGGTCTCAAACAGCTCTAACGGGATGATTTTGTGCAAAAGCGCGGCCGCCATATCGAAGCCGCCGCCATACATGTAGAGGTTGGCGAATGACAGCGCACCGGTATCCTTGAAACCGGAACCGTACATGCGAAGCAGCAGCTCGGCGTATTCGGCGTGGGTATAGTCGTCCCAGCCCAACCCGTAGTCGCGGAAGGTAAGACTTGCGATGACGCCGACCACGGCCAGCATCAACATCGCCAGGTCGTCGCAAGTCCGCTCCACCGAGCGCCGCAAGGGCAAATCGATGGAACTGGTCGTGATGGATGACATGGCTGTTGGTAACCCGGCGTCCTCATGGCCCAGGTGCGGTGCTTCGGGCCCAAACAATCATATAGCTCAGTTCACTTTTTCAGGTAATTGGAAATTGTGGCGTAATCTCCTGATGCGATGCAGCAATCGTCGCAAAGTGCAGTGTCAATCGGTAGATGTTGGCCAGATCAGACTTTAGTTCCGGACATAATCCGTTACGGGGAGCGCCCAGCGATTGCCGGTTGGCGCTATGCACAATATGACAGTATCGTGGCATACGCGGCCTGCGGGCATTTCGGACGCAGGCAGGGGATGAATCCATGGCGGCTGTGCTGTTAATCGGCGGGATTTGCTTCCTGTTCGCTGGTCTTGTGGCGATCGGCTTTGGGATGCCCGTTAAGGAATTCAGTTTCGGCAACACCCTGATCCTCACGGGTGCGATTGTGGCCTGCACCGGGGCCCTAATGCTCGGCCTTTGGAGCGCGGTCCGGGAACTGAAAAAAATCGGACAGCAGCTTGGCTCAACATGGCCAAGCGAAGGCCGCGCCGGCAGCATGCTCGCGTCGAATGGTCTGAGCGAGGTGCGCGGTGGGCAGCTGGCGGAAAACGGTGGTTCGCTATTTAGCCGCGACCAGCCGATGTCGAGTGCCGGCAATCCGGAACCGGCGATGCATTCGCCGAGCTCCAATGATGGTGCCGCGCAGCGCGACCACGGCCGCAGTGATGTGCAAGGCCGCGAGCCGGCCGAGGCCGCCCGCTCTGCCAAACCGCGGCGCAATCTTCTGTTTTCTTCGACATCACGCAGGGAACGAGAGCGCGAGCAGGCGCGAACGAGCGAACCTTCAGCGACCGATCTCGATAGCGGATCTTCCGCCTCCGCCGCCCCTGGCGAGGCGAGCGAGATGCCGGGCGCGAGCTTCGAGCACACCTGGCCGAAACTGGACCGCCCACGGAGAGGCGACCCCACACCGCCACGACGCAGCGGCCGGTCGGCCTCGACATTTGCTGAGCCAGCCGCTGGCCGAGCCGAGGCCGAGAGCCATGCGCCGAGCGGCCAAAGTGACAGTCAGCCGCCCGTCACCGTTCTCAAATCGGGCGTGGTCGATGGGATGGCTTATTCGCTGTATTCCGACGGTTCAATCGAGGCACAAATGCCGGAAGGAATGATGCGGTTCGCCTCGATTGATGAGCTGCGCGCGCACCTCGACCAGCGCCCTTGATCGCGATGTACTGCGGCGAACTTGGGCTAAAAATTAAAGCGCTGCCGTTCTTGTCACAACATCAGTAATCCGCTCATACTCGCCAAGTACTGGAAGATCACCGAATGCGTATTGATGCTGCGGGATACTTCCGGTCCGCGATCTCCTGATAGGCGTCGCGACCTCGAAGGGTTCAGGCCATGACCGAAGGCGCCGGCAAGAATTTTATCGACCTGACTGCGAACATCGTCTCGGCCTACCTCAGCAACAATCCAACTCCAGCTTCTGAAATCCCGAACCTGATCGGTCAAATCCATGCAGCCTTGCTGCGGGTCTCGATGGGGCGGATCGATGCGCCCGCCGAACCCGCCAAACCGGCGGTTTCGGTGAAGAAGTCGATGACCCCTGACTATCTGATCTGTCTGGAGGACGGCAAACGCTTCAAATCGCTGAAGCGCCATTTGCGCACGCAATACAATATGACTCCGGAGCAATATCGCGACAAATGGGGGCTCCCGGCCGACTATCCCATGGTCGCGCCGAACTATGCAGTTGCGCGCTCGGCGCTCGCGAAGAAAATGGGCTTGGGCCAGCAACGGCGGCGAAGGAAGTAGAGCCCAACTGCACTGGCGGAGTTCGATTTCAGGAGGCTGCGGCAAGCGCCTCGCGCGCGTCAGAGCGAATGCGTTCCACCATGGCCCGCAGCCCGTTGGAGCGCTGCGGCGTCAGATGTTCGCGAAATCCGAATTCATCGAAAACCGCAAGCGCATCGGTGCCAAGGATTTCCCGCGGAGTGCGGCCGGAATACAGGGTTAACAGGATCGCGATCAATCCGCGCACGATGTGCGCATCGCTGTCGCCGAGATACTTCAGCAACGGTTCACCGGCCTTGTTGCGGTCGACCCGCCTGGAGAGCCAGACCTGGCTGGCGCAGCCTTGGACTTTGTTTTCGGAGGAGTGCTCGGGTTCCGGCATTGGATCGAGCGTGCGGCCGAGTTCGATGACATACCGGTAGCGATCGTCCCAATCGTCCAGCAGCGCAAAATTGTCCCTGATTTCGTCGATCGTCATCGTGTCCCGCGCTCAATGCACGCCACATATATAGGGTGGCGGGAGGCCGAAAGCGATATCCGGGACGAAAACACCGAGGGTTCCGGTAAGATTTGGCCTTACGGTGCGGTGCGCCACTCCACCATCAGGTCATCGTGGGTCAGCGTATCGCCGGGCGCCGCGGGGGCCAGCGAAGCGTCTGCAATCGCCGCCGCGCCGATCGAGCCGGTGTGGTCGGACGCACGCTTGTCGGTGATGATCTGATAAAGCTTACGCGCTCCCTCCTGGGCGCGGTGGCCGATCACGGACGCGGCCTGCCCGCCAACTTCACACGCCAGCGGCTGGCGCTTGCAGAACTGGCCCATGTCCGACACGGCCGCGCTCGCAGCCGAGACCGCTTGTGATGCTCCCACCTGCGGCAGCTTGTCCGATGCAGGTGTTTTCTCTCTCGGCAAGAGCACGAGCACCAGCCCGAGCCAGAATGCCATCCGAAGCAGAAAAAACATCTCGCGTCCCGGCGGTTTTGGTTCGATTGCGGTTGATCTCGCAATCGTTCTCTAACTAACAGCCGTCCATAAATCGCAAGTGTTTGCATTGAGGTTAAATCGCCGAAAATTCGCGGAAAACCCGATTGATTCGATTCGGCGTAAATATTCGATTGATGACGGCTTTCGAGCAAATCGAACGCCCCGGCCGCATCCACCTTTTCGAAACCATACCGACGCCGTTTTCGGAAACCCGGCGTTCACCATCTGCATCGATGTCAGTGCCGCAATCTTGGAATGCTCGGAGAACGCGAGGCCGCTACGGACGCAACTGACGCGCCTTTAGTGTTCGCTTAATTTCGCTCTGACACGGTGGAACAACGACAAGGGGGCCTTCCGGCGCGTCTTGATTGACGACATAGCCGAAAGCGCGAGAGCCGGGACAGTTTTGAGTATCATCCACGATTGCCTCAATGCATTGCTGCATCCGTCCGCGCGGAACGACGCGTTGACTAGCGCACGTCATCGCGCGTTCATTGCGCCGCGGCTGCTCGGGAGCCTGGTCGCCTTCGCAGCATTCCCGGTTTATCTTGCGATGCGGGGCGCGCCCACCGCGATTGAAGTCGCAGCACTAGCCTGGCTTGTCGCCCCCATCCTGTTGTCCTGGTTTCTATCCCGAACCGGCCACTACGAGGGTGCGCACGTGCTGTCCTCGCTGGCCCTTACAGGTCTCGCGATGAGCTTGGCCGTGACCGCCGGCGGGATGGAAACCTTTGCCGCGATCTGGCTCGTCGTTGTTCCGCTCGAAGCAGCGCTTTCCGCATCGCGCCGCGTCGTCGCGTTTGCCTTGGTCTTGGCACTCTCGTGCACCGCGCTGCTGATAGTTCTCGGACAATTCGGTACGTTGCCGATAGCTCAGGCGAACCCGCTGCCCGGTGGCGGGTTTACGGCCATCGCTGTTGCGTCCGCCACGCTTTACGCTGCCGGTCTTGCATTCGCCTCCGAGTCGCTGACGCGCACAAGCTTCGCGCTGCTCAATGTCGAGGAAGACCGATATCGTCTGTTGGCCCGCAACATGAGCGATGTGATCACGCGTCATGGTCGGGACGGCGCGGTTCAGTTCATTTCGCGTGCAGCGGAAACGATGTTGGGCACGCAGCTCACAGCACTGATCGGTCACGGGCTGTTCGATCGCGTCCACACCGCCGACCGTCCCGCCTATCTCACCGCGCTCTCTGATGCGGCCCGCGGCGGCCAGACGCACAGTGTTGAATTTCGAATCAGGCGCGATACACCAACCGAGCGACGCCCATCGGATTTTATCTGGGTCGAAATGCGCTGCCGGCCGCTCGAACGGACAGGGTTGGCCGCGGCAGTCTCTGAACCCGAAGTCGTCGCGGTGCTGCGCGAGGTCACCGATCGAAAAGTTCAGGAACAGGCGCTTGAGCTGGCGCGCGCCGCCGCTGAGCAGGCGGAGGCGGCCAAGACTCGCTTTCTCGCAAACATGAGCCACGAATTGCGCACGCCCCTTAACGCCATCATCGGCTTCTCGGAGATGATCGCGCAGGAAGACGTGCTGATGTTGAATGCGGCTCGCCGCAAGGAATATGCGCAACTGATCAACGATTCCGGTCAGCATCTCTTATCGATGGTCAACGGCATCCTTGATATCTCCAAGATGGAGGCGGGTAATTTCGAAATCGCGCCGGAGCCGTTCGATCCGCGCGTGGCCCTGATAAATTGCTGTAGCCTGCTGGCGTTGAAAGCGCGTGAAAACGATATCGATCTCGTGACCCACGTGCCGGAGGATATGCCGCTGATGACCGGTGATCCGCGCGCCTTCAGGCAGGTGGCGCTGAACCTCATCTCAAACGCCATCAAGTTTAGCGAAGGCGGCGGAGAGGTCACGGTTTCCGCGGCTATCGAGCGGTCGCGCCTGGTGCTTCGCGTCACCGATACCGGCGTTGGCATCGCGGCCGACGATCTCAATCGGATCGGCGATCCTTTTTTCCAGGCCGGCAAAACTTATCAGCGCCGATACGAAGGCGCGGGCCTTGGGCTGTCTATTGTTAAAAACCTCGTCGCATTGCATGGCGGCGAGTTGACTATTCGAAGTAAAATAGACCAAGGAACCACCGTAACCGTGGCACTGCCGCTGGCGTACACCCCAATAGCGAAGGCAACAGAGTCAGAGCCCGCTAGCAACATCGCCACGCTCAGTTCGCGCGCGGCGAGCCAATACCAGGACAATCAGGTGAAGAGAAGTGCGTAGAAAGATTTCGAAAGACGAGATGCCACGCCGCCGGGGGACGCGTGCGGCTGCAGTTGAGCAGGCCGAACGTGGCCTCGCGATGCGAATCTTGCTCCGTAGCCCGAAGGACACGGTGGTGGGCGCAGTGGCATTTGCAACCGTAACCGCCATCGTCGCGAACGCGCTCTTCCTGCAAAAGGGCTATCATCCGGCGCCGATGTTCGGATCCGTTGTTGTGTTGCCGGCGGCTGGACTGGTTGCTTCCAATCGGTTGCCGCGCTCACGTCCTGTTGAAGCCGAGGTCGCTGTTGCCGAGTCAAGGCCTGGTGAAACAAAGCCCGCCGAAAAAACCGCCGATCCAAAACTCGCGGATCCCCTGGGCAATCTGGCAAAGGTGACCAGTGCTTCGCCGGCGACCGCTCCGGCCGTGTTGCGGCCGCCGCAGCCGGTACCGATTTCCACCCGCAGCGAGACGCCCGCCAGTTCGGGCTCACGCCGGGTTGCGGTAGTGCAGCGCGCGCTTGCCGAATATGGCTATGGTCAGTTAAAGCCGACCGGCACCATCGGCACGGATACCCAGGCCGCCATTCAGAAATTCGAGCGCGACCGCAAGCTGCCGATAACGGGGCAGGTCTCTGATCGTCTGGTGCGCGAACTGGCCGCCGTGATCGGTCACCCCATTGACTAGCTTCGAATTTGCCGCTGGCCTATCGTCGATGCCATGCGATTAAAATCAAGCATTTGGGTCGCGGCTTACCTGCGCCGCTGCCAGACCGAAGGCGTATTCGGGGCGGTGCGCCGGCGTGGTGCTGAAGAAGCCGGAGCCGTCTTCGTCAAGGTGGCGCTGCTCGACGGAAAGGCCATGCTCTACATCCCGGCGCCGCAAACCGTCTATGACGACAGTCGGCCGATCGAGCGCTTCTTCATGCCCACATCGCCAGAGCCTGTGCCGGAAGCCTCGGTAGAAGAGCGTCTCGCCAGGGAAATCCGGTTCGATCCGGACGCCTGGATCGTTGAAACCGAAGACCGGACAGGGCGTCATTTTCTCGATCTGGCGCGGGGTTGAACAGCGGGCCTTGCGACTAGAAGACGCGCAACGATTAACGTCCGGGCGCCTTAACTGCCGAGCGTGCAACCAGGGCGGAGCCGGGCGGCAGCCAATTGCTCATACAGCCGCGACAGCCGGTACACGGTGTGCACCGAAGATCCGAATTCGGGTTTGAGAAATAGCAGCACTCGCTGGAACACTTCGCTTGGCATCTCCAGCGCCTTGGCGGCGCAGGCAAGCGGTTCGCCGCCGGGATCGTTGACCACGTCCGTGGCAACCCGCCAAGGCAATATCAGGCTCTCGCTGAGTTCAAAGATGAAATTCTCGACATCGACAGCAAAGGCCGCCATCTCCAGGGTCTCAATCGCGCGCCTGGCGCGCGCGGCGGGAATTGGCGCGGAAGCACGCAGCGGCGCGTCCTGCAGCTTGCTCAGGATCAAGGCGCGTTCGCCGGGGTTGGCGTGCGAAAACCTCTCGTTGATTTCGGCGGCGTCCTTTGGCTGCATCGAGATGTTCGATGCCATCCGAAACTCCGCCTCGCCCAGTGGGCTAAGCGGGGCGGTGACCGACGGCCCGAGGGGGATTTCAGCGAGCGGCAAGCGGTGATCGGAAGTAGCTGGTCTCAGCCCGAGCTTCCTCAGCACTTCAGCCGGGGTCCCCGGATAGATCGCAAGCCGCGCACGAACCGCTGAGAGAGTAGCGTCGTCAACTTCGTCGATCAGGCGGGAAGCAAGCTCGACAAACTGCCGCTCTTCCTCGTCGTTATGCGCATTGGCCTGAACATACAAATCGGTCAGCACGCGCAGCAAGGTGGGCCGGATATCGACGCCCTCTCGGCGGGAGAGCGTCATCAACCCGTCGAAGCCCGGAAACAATGGAGGTGTGGTCATGCCAGGATACGCAACTGAAATAATTCTCAGGCGAGCTTACTTCGGTCCCCTTTAACAGCTCGTTAAGGAAAAAAATCCGTGAACAAGATGTCAGAATTGAAGGGGTGGTGTGCCGCCCTGAACCAGGCTGTTCGAGGACTGTGAAATCGACGTGCGCGATCGCAAATTAAGATGCTGTTAACCACGTGCTGATCTTAATGAGGGTATGTCGCGGGCGAAATCGAATCTGAGCGGCAACCAAAGAGATGAGCTTGTATGAGCACCATCATTGAATTCCCGGCGGATGCGGTGTCGCGAAGGCCGGGCTCAAGCATGGATGGGATCAGGCGCGAAGGTATGGGAACCGTTCTGATCCTTCCTGTGGTTCGGATCCACCGCGGGCCTGATGAGACCAGCGGGGGCAAGGGGCCGGAAGAAGGTACAGCCCCGGGCCGTCGTCGCCGCCGCTGATATCGGGACAAGTGGACATGCCGGAGACGCGCTTTCCGATCCGGGTGAACCGATCGGGCCGGCGCTTATGGCCGCGCCAGGCATTGCTTTTCATAACGGCGGCGCTCGCAGGCTGCAGCGGCGGCGATCTCGGCCGCACTCGAGGGGATGTTCTCAACGATGACATGCATCGCTGGATTGGCGGTGAGGCGACGTCGAGCATCGGTCTGCGCGCGTCGCAATTCCAGCTCACCGACAACGAACGGCTGCTGCGCGATCTGGCTTACCCCCTGATCGAGCCGCCGCATTCGCGCCCGGCGTGGAAGAGCGTGTTTGGGGACTACAAGGCGCTGCCTTCGCCATGGCGGCAGGAAGTGGCATTTGATCGCAGCGCCTATGGCCGCATCCTGATTGACGAGCCGCACCGGTCGCACTCTTCGCGTTACGCGCAGATGATCGAAGACGTCCGCGACGATATCACCCGGTTCGAACCATTCTTCGCCGCCGCGGTGCGGGTGATCGATCTCGATCGGAAGCGCAATGCGGGCATGGCGCAGATCGCGGACTTGTCCCCGCGCGAACGCGCCGATGCGATCGCCCGCATGCAGGAGAACAGCCTGATCGTGCAGTGGGTGCAGCAATGCCTGGAGCGGAGAATCTCCTCGTACCGCTGGGCGCTGGAACGGCTGGTGCTTCAGGCACCCGATAACATGGCAGCGGACGCCGATCGCCTGATAGGCGAACTCGCCGCCCAGACCGCGAATCCGCCGGTCTCAGGGCAGCCCGTCGTCGCACGTGTAGCGAGCGTGCGCGGCTGATTGAGAACGGGAACGGACCGTCCGAGCAATCAGCGCTTGCCTCGCGGCGCTTCCGCCTGCTTCGCCGGCGCGTCGGTCTGCAGTTTGCAGCTTGAGGCCGCCAGCGAGGCCTGGGCCTGCGGCATCAGGCCCGGCTCGGGCGCCAGCGCTTTCAACACGATCAATCCAGTTGAGCTGGGAGAATCGATGATCAGCCGGTCGGCCGCCGTCACGTCCTCGTCCTCCGGCAACTCGGAGTGCTGGGCTTCCGTCATCAGATCCAGCTCGATCACCTTGCGGCCGGCGGACCGGTCGTTAATGGCGTAATACGCCACTTCGTTTCGAGTGTAGAACGACACCGACGTATAGGCCTGGCTGACGGGCACCGTAAGCTTGATCGAACCGCCGGAAAGATCGTACCGGCAGATTGCAATTGCGAATGCCGGATCCATGAACGGCATCGGTGCGTTGTTCGGATCGGCAAGGGGCAGGGGCGTGACGGCGTTCAGCTTCGTCATTGGCGTGACTCGCGAATAGGCATCCTGGGTCGCGATGCGCGGCAGCGCCAGAACGCTGACGAGGTGCACGATGCCGCCCAGCAGCACGCCTGCGATGATCGTAAACAGCAGCCGGATCACGGACACCCCACAGTCGTAATCGAGGGCATCGGCGCGTCGCGTTGCGTCCGCGTCGCCACGCCCACAGGAGTATCATAGAGACGCAGCATCAGCGCATAACGCTCGATTCCTCCGGTGGGAAGCCAGTTACCCGCTCGCGATCTCGACGCCACCCTGATTTCGAACGCGCCATCGGCTCCGCGTATGATTTCCTGACTGGTGAAGCCGTAACGCTGCAGCGAGTTCGCGACAAGGTGTCCCTTCTGGTCGTAAAGCGTCAGCGTCCAGAACCGCGCTGCGGGCGTCACACCGCTGACGACCACGTCGCACCGCCCATCCAGCGGCCGGTTGTGGTCGTCCCTGGTCGCCGAGAATGCGATGCCATCGCCGGTGCCGACGGGCAGTTCGCCGCTTCGCGCGATACTGGCGCGAGAATACGGATCGACATCGGCAGTCCCGGTCTTGGGCCGGGCTGTCCAGGCCCCGATGGTGAGCGTGCCGAGATCGGTGCCGCGTGTCGAGGTCATCCACGTCGCCCCAAGGCCGACGACGGTGGCGATGATCAAGGCTAGCAAGGTGATTAAAATCAGCCGCACGTTCAGTTCTTGCGCGGCGCAGAGGTCGCGGCGTTGCTCGGCGCTGCCGCCGCGAAACTATCAG